>CAYUXF010000145.1:0-1550 GCA_964448755.1 uncultured bacterium | reverse complement strand
TACCATAAATATAAGTTAAAGCAACTTCTATTCTTTTATTTCTCGGTAATTCTACTCCACCAATTCGCGCCATTTACTTTCTCCTCATTCTCTAAAATTAATTAACCCTGTCTCTGCTTGTGTTTAGCAGTTTTACAAATAACCCGCAACGCACCTTTTCTGCGGATCATTTTACAGTTTTTACATATAGGTTTTACAGATGCCCTTACTTTCATTTTTAATACCTCTCTTTATTTTTCTCTAAAAATTATTCGGCCTCTTGTCAGGTCGTAGGGCGAAAGCTCGACGGTAACCCGGTCTCCCAACAAAATTCGAATAAAATGTTTTCTAATTTTACCGGAAATATACGCTAATATTTCCTGTTCCGTATCTAATTTAACCCGAAACATGCCGTTAGGCATTGCTTCGATTATTGTTCCGTTAACTTCTATTACTTCTTTTGCCATTGTTTTCTCTTAATGTTTCTATATAATAATATAATAATCAAAAAAGGCCGAATATCATACAATATTTAATAAAAATTGCAAAGTATTTTTTATATATTGCTCAGGACCGCCTCTACAACCTCACGCCGCCCAATTAACGAATCTACTTCATACAACAAACCCTGCGTTTTATAATAATTTATTAACGGCATGGTTTTTCCCATATAAGTATCGTATCTTTTTTTGACCGTCTCCTCATTATCGTCGGCCCTTTTAATTAGCTCACCGCCGTCAAGATCGCACTTGCCTGCGACTTTAGGCGGAAAATTTATTAAATGATACGGCCGGCCGCAAACCTTACAGGAGACTCTATTGACGAGCCGCTTAATAATTGCCGCCAGATCTATTTTTAAATAAACTACTTTGTCTATTTGCCGGCCCGCTTCCGCCATAATTTGCTGAAGCATTTCCGCCTGCGCAATGGTTCTGGGAAAGCCGTCGAGCATCACGCCTTTTTTGGCAACCCGCTCCGTTAATAAAAGATCTTTGATCATTTGACCAATTAAATTATCCGGCACCAGTTCACCGGAACTGATAATTTGTTTTATTTGCAAGCCAAGCTCCGAGCCGGAAGCAGCGACATCGCGCAGAAGATCACCAGTAGAAATATGCTCTATTTCCATTTCATCACAAAGATCAGTGGCCAGTGTACCTTTGCCAGAACCGGGCGCGCCTAAGAGAATTAAATTTTTCATTTAATTAGGCCTTCATATTTTTTATTGACTATAACCGTATCAATTTGTTTGACCAGATCTAAAGCCACACCGACCATAATTAATAGCGCGGTGCCGCCCAGCCCGACAAAACTGGTAACGTGCGTAACATTGGCCGCGACCATGGGCAGAATAGCGATGGCCGCCAAGAATAACGCGCCCCAAAAAGTCAGTCTGGTAATGATACCCTCTAAGAACTCCGCAGTGGGCTTGCCGGGACGCACACCAGGAATAAACCCGCCGTAGCGCTGAATATTATCGGCCAGCTCTTTAGGATTAAAAGTAATGGCGGTATAAAAATAAGTAAAGAAGAAAATTAACAACGCAAAAACGAACATATATAAAAAACGGC
>CAYUXF010000144.1:0-1769 GCA_964448755.1 uncultured bacterium | reverse complement strand
CATCCGCTCTGGCAGGATCAGCCCGAAAAACTGCTAGCTGCTTTACTGGAAATAATGGAAAACAGCAAAAAAATTATTGCCGATAAAAACTCCACCATACCACTGGCGGTCAGTCTGCCTTATACTTTTGGTTTAAATAAAAAGACTGAACAGGATTTCTTTTATCAAGCTTTTAATTACATTAATATTGTCAATATTTATCCTTTTGCCAATGAAGTTAATGATATTCTCCAGAATATTACCTGGTTAACAGATTATGCCACAGAAACAAAAACTATTTTTAATATCGGATTATTTTTAAATAAATTGCCAGATCCAGCGCTAACTTACTACAACAGCAACTCAAATCTTTTCAATTATTCAATTGCCGAAATAGAAAAACAATTGAAAAAAAATAAGAATTTCAATACGTTGATCTTCAATGAGCTGCTGCCATTACATTACGATTTTACACCGGCGATCCCGACCATCTCACCAGAAAAAGTTAAGATCACCTCACAGGAAACTCTGCTCCGGCCGGCAACACCAAACCAGGAAGCGGCACTATTGAGCGTTTATCAGAAAGAGGGCTATCTTCACCTGCAGTTCAGTGTCAGCGACAACAGTTATATCTCTACCGCCAAGGGGATCCGCGAAAACGACATTACCGACGATCATTTGGCCTTAACTTTTCAGGCTTACCCTGCGGCCGGCTATCCAAAGCAGGGAATATTGGCCTTTAAAGTTTCTGCCGGCAATGAAAAAGAAAACATCCTGCCCTATTTATCGGCAGTCCAACCGCAAAACGCTAATTTCAGCAACTGGATTATCTCCTCGGAAGTTGCAGAAAGTCATTATAAACTGTTCCTGACGATCCCCTTAAAAGAATTATTTTTTAATTTAAAAAAAGAAAATTGGCTTTACTTTCAATTTAAGATAACTAACCAGAAAACAACTTCCGTGCAGGAAGAATATTCCAGTGAACAATTTCTTTTTTTATTCTCGCCAGATAATAATGACTAATATACAATAATCACATGTTCTCTTCCTGGCGTTACTTAATAATTTTATTTGCCATGCTTTTTACTTTTTTACCTGCCCGCTTATTGAAAACCACTACCGCCAACTGGAGCATTATACCCGGCAGTTATCCGGTAGTTTTTTCTGCTTATAAAAGCAATCCCGCCGGCAACAGTAACAGCGCGCTGCGGATCACTACGCAGCATCAAGAAAATTATGCTATTTTAAAATACCAGCTGCCCGCCATGGCACAAAACGCCGCTTCTTATAATTATCTGGTTTTTGATATTAAAGCAGATTCTTTGACCGAACTAGAAATAGCACTGGAAGATAACAATAAAACTTCTTCTTTTGAAAAGATCAATAATTATTTGCCTAAAAAAAAATTAACTGCCGACTGGCAGCAGTTAAAATACCCCCTGCGTCCTGAATTATTAAATACCAATTTTATTAAAAATATTTATTTGAAAATAATTTCAGATCCGAGAAATAAACGCGAAATTATCTATTTGGATAATCTCTCTTTTTTAGCACTGGACACTGAAAAAACAACCAATAATGTCGGCTTTAAAATCCATAATTTTGACAACGGACTAAAGAACTCTTTTAACGCTGAACCGCAGACGCAATTTTATTTGCCAGCCCAAATAGATCTTTCTACTGTTAAACAGAATCACTATGGCAGTACAGGGGCGTCATTGGCGGCAAAATTTAATACTATGCAGGGAGAGCGGTCTGCTCTCTTTATTCCGGTCTTAAATCGCGGACAG
>CAYUXF010000143.1:0-1801 GCA_964448755.1 uncultured bacterium | reverse complement strand
AATAAAATTCTTTTAAATAAAATAAAAGATCAGGCTGGTGTCCGGACGACTTTCTTTGGCCTTTCCGAAGATGCTCAGGTGCGGGCTATCAATATTCGCTACAAAGGGCAGGGCGCTGTCTATACGTTAGTGTTTAATGGCCAGGTGCAGGGAGATATTGAGCTGGCTGTGCCGGGCGAGCATAATATTGTTAATTCTTTAGCGGTAATTTCCGTTATGCTGGAGTTGGGTCTGGATTTTTCTAAAATTAGAACGACGATCAGTTCTTTTACCGGCGCCGGCCGCCGTTTTAGTTTTATTGGTGAAGTTGATGGCATAAAAATTTATGATGATTACGCTCATCATCCTTCCGAAATTACTGCGACATTGCTGGCCGCTAAAAATGCTTTTCCGGACTCCCGTATTTTGTGTGCTTTTCAGCCGCATCGTTATTCCCGCACGATGTTTTTCTTAAATGAATTTGCCGAGAGTTTAGAGCTGGCCGATAAGGCTATTGTTACTTCTATTTATGCTGCCGGAGAAGACCCTATGCCGAAAGTTTCTGCTGAGAAGATGTGTCAAAAAATAAAAGGAGAAAATAGGGCTGTTTTTATTGAAAAAAAAGATGATATTGCCGGTTATTTGCAAAAAGAGTTAAAGCCGGGCGATGTTTTTTTTACAATGGGTGCCGGTGATATTTATTCCGTGGCAAAAGAGCTTTTAAATAGATTGAAAAGTTCCAGAGACTTAACCGCTGGCAAAAAAAGGCAGACAGATGGAGACAAGATCATTCGTATCGCTTAAAGAGCTTTCCGGCCTGCAAATTGGCGGAACGGCAGAAACGGTTTTTTTCCCGGACTCTGTTAACGAGTTTATGGAGATCTTAAATAATGAAAATAAACAGTTGGTTATTGGTGGTGGCTCCAATACTTTTTTTTTAAATACCAAAATTAAAAATATAATTGTTACAAAAAAGTTAACTGCGGTAGATAATTTGCCGGATGGTTCTTTTTGGGCCGACTGCGGTGTAAAACTGGCGGACTATTTTAGTTTTGCCGCCGGTGTGCCGGCTACTGTTGGCGGCGGTGTTTTAATGAATTTTGGCGCTTTTGGGCGTGAGCTAGCGGAATTTGTAAAAGAGGTAGAGGTTTTTGATAAAAAAGTCGGTCGCCGAACTTTAAAAAAAGAAGAGATCATTTTTGGCTATCGTTCTTCTTCGCTAAAAAAAGAAAATTTAATAATTTTGCGTGTGTTTTTTTCTGGCCGGTATAGCGATAGTTTTAAAGAGTATTTGGAAAAAAGAAAAAAAAATATTCCCTATGAATATCCTAATATTGGTTCAATTTTTAAAAATCCGCCGGAAAATTCGGCTGGTTATTTAATAGAACAGGCTGGCTTAAAAGGAACAAGTGTTGGCGATGCGCAGGTCTCTTTAAAACATGCTAATATTATAGTTAATAAAGGGTCCGCCAGCGCCGAAGATGTTTTGACGCTGATAGAAAAAATTAAAAAAACGGTCAGTGACAAGTTCGGCATTCAATTAGAGGCCGAAGTTGATTGTTTAGGGGGCAAAATTAATGAAAAGTAAATTGATTGGCGTTTTAATGGGAGGGATCAGCCGCGAGCGCGAGATTTCTCTGCGTTCCGGCCGCAATGTGCTGGAGGCTTTGCTGAAGAAAGGGTATCGCGCCATTGCCATAGATATTGCCAGTGCTGATTGTTGCGCACAGATAAAAAACTCTGGCATTGAAGTCGCCTATAATATTTTACATGGGGTCCTTGGCGAAGACGGCCAGATCCAAAAAATATTAGAAGAACTAAA
>CAYUXF010000142.1:0-1851 GCA_964448755.1 uncultured bacterium | reverse complement strand
GTATAAATTTTCTGCAGCAATTCCTGGGTAGAAAGTCTTTCTTTTCCTTCTTTAGATCTAATTTTATAAACCATTTTTATCTCTCCGCTTCTCTTTAAAAAATTAAACTCATCTTAAAGTCCCCTCTCTCTATTTTAAAGAGAGTGAAGGGGTGGGTGAGTTAACAGGCATAGGCAATTTTTAAATGATCGGCCATGGCCTTATCTGTTGTCACCAGCGCGTCAGAACGTCCTACCGGCAGAGAACTATTGCCAATTGGCGCCATCATTTTTTTCATCTCTTTATCAAAAGCCAGGACATAATCAACAATATTCTGTGCTGCCTTATCAATATCTAATCTTTTAACCAGTTTAAGATCCTGTGTAGTAATACCAGCCGGACACAAACCGGTATTGCAGGCATTACATCTGCTGTTATCGTTGCCAACGCAGCCCATTAACTGCAGCAATATTTTGCCAACAAAAACGCCGTTGGCACCGAGACAGATCAATTTAAAAGCATCAGCTGCGGCATTGCCGGTCATACCGACACCACCGGCCGCCCAAAGCGGAATATGCCCCTGACGCCCCTGCGCCACAGCAGCCTGATAACAATCACGGACTTTAGAAATGATCGGATGGCCAGTATGGTCCATAGAAATTTCATTAGCAGCACCGGTGCCGCCGTAGAGACCGTCCAAAAAGTAACCGCCGACAATGTGATAAGGATCGCGCAATAAATTATTGTAAATAGAAACAGAGCTAGCAGTTGCCGAAGTTTTAATAGCTACCGGCACTCTAAATTTAAAGGCGGCATTTAAAGAGAGGAACATTTTCTGGACCGACTCTTCAATAGAATAAAGACCCTGGTGATTAGGCGGCGACAAAAGATCGGACTTCGGCACACCGCGAATAGCCTGAATATGCGAAGCAACTTTGGCCGCCATCAAAAGCCCGCCATCGCCAGGTTTAGCGCCCTGCCCGATCTTAATTAAAATACCGGCCGGATCTTCGGTCATTTCCGGCATCGCTTTAATAATGCGGTTCCAGCCAAAATGCCCGGAAGCGATCTGCAAGATCATATATTTTAAATATTTTGATCTTAAGAGACGGACCGGCATACCGCCCTCACCCGAGCACATCCGCACCGGCAAGTCATGTTTTTCATTTAAATAAGCAGTAGCCAGACAAACCGCTTCCCAGGCGCGCGGCGAAAGAGCACCAATAGACATATCGGCAAATATCAAAGGATAGATCCAGCGCACCGGCGGCAGTTTTTCTGTTAACTGTAGACTGTCATCGGTAGAAATTTTAAAAGGAAGTTTGTCAGCAGGAACGATCCGGCCAAAAGGTGCCAGCATATCAAAAGTATGCCGTTCTGCGTCAAGAGAAGGATCGGTCATTTGGGAAATACGGCCAACCACAATTTTATCAAAAGCTCGTTCAGCAGAATTAAGATTAGCTCTGCCGCCGCGCTTAATTGTAGCACCGCCCTCTCTGGCGACCAGTTCCCAGCGGCTGTCTTGATTGCGGACCGGTTTAATAGCCCGGTTAGGACAAATCTTTTCACACATACCGCAGCCCACACAATGGTGTTTAATAGTTGCGACTTGTTTAATAGCCGGAATAGCATATTTAGAAACCTCTTCTGCCGGCGCCGGTGTTATACCTTCAGAGTGAATATAACCGCGCCCTTCAACACCAACCTCAATAGCGCCAAAAGTACAGGCCGCCACACAACTGCCGCACATTTTACATTTACAAGGGTCCCACTCGATCTGCCAGGGGAGATCGTTAGCGGTTATTTCATTGATCTTTTTTACTGCTTCCATCTTTTTACCTCAAGTTCATTATTTATCACGATCGTCTCGCG
>CAYUXF010000141.1:0-1891 GCA_964448755.1 uncultured bacterium | reverse complement strand
AGTGAACTGGAAGATGTTATGGCGTTAGTTGCCAGCGATGAAAAAGAGATAACGATTGACGGTAAAACTTTTGATAAAACTACAGCCGAGGGTGCCTTAATAATTAATAATAAACTGGCTGAGTTAGAGGCGGTCAATACACAGAATAACAGTTTTATTAATACTATTAAGAAGACGGAAGACAGTCTGCGGCAAATGCTCGGCTAAAAGAGAGGCTTAAAATGGCTATTGGCAGCAACAGCTCTATTGATAATCCTAAACCCACCAGACCTATTAAGGCGGGCAATAAGAAAATAGCGTTCAATATTTCCGGTGTAGAGAATGTAGAGCTGGCCACCGAGCTGAACAGTAAAGTTAATTTTGCCTTAGAGGTCCTCAAGTTTATGCCCAAATGGGAACTGCAGAAATATGAGGGCGAAACCAGTAAACAAAAGCAGCTGGAGGCTATGAGCCAATATGCACCGCTGACCGAAGATGCCGACGGTAACAAGGTGGCTTCTTTTGGTAACGTTGTCCGTTCGATGTCCGGCAGCACTATTGACGGCACTAATATGGGTAAATATCTGGCGGGTATTGAATTTTATGATGAGGCGTCAGATTTTGATCATATCCAGGACAAAATAGATAATGAGCCGGAAACGCCGCTGGTAAATGATATTTCTCCTGAACTCTGGGAGGAGATCAAGACCTCGCTGGCCGGCAAAGAGGGCAATTATTACGATATTATGATGAATGGTATTGATGATTATTCGCCGCAGGAAGCCTTTTATTTAATGACTTCTTTATTGGAATCGCGCGAGCGGGCTTCGTCTTTTTACCAGGATGTTTTTGGCCAATTTGGTGCGACTAACAGTGAAATTAACGCCGCTGTTGATAATTGGCTGAGTAAGTATAAAGATAATGTTTCTAATGACAAGCTGGCGATAGTGAACTTTTTTTTGAATGTCCGGCAGTCTTTTTTCTCGCGGATCTTTCCGATGTTCGGCTCTACCAGCGAATTTTACGAGAGTGATCTGGATAAGTCTAAAGCAGAGAGTTTTTTTAATAAGCTTTCAGAAAAAGTTGGTCAATATATTGGTGTTGCAGATCTGGATGAACTGGAAGATCTAGATATTACCTCTTTAACAGAAGAGCAGGAGACCGCTCTGTTGCTCTGGGATAAGTGGGTGAACCCGGGAAGCATGCTGAACCCGGAAGATAATATTAACCCCAAAGATACCGACTGGGGTGAGAAGGCCTATGATTCTTTTGATAAGTTTTTTGACTTAATAGTGCACGATAATCTTTTTAATCGTATCGTTTATAGAACGCAGGTTCAAGAATATAAGCAGGACTATGAAGAGTATGAGGAAAAAGAAGAAGAGAATAGAGTAGAAGAGGCTAAACAAGAACAGCGAACTGCTAAACGCAAGGCGGAGTTTAAAAATGCCGAAATTAAGAGCACAAAAAAGAACAGCGAACTTAGAACTGACAAGACCGGCAAAAAAACAACTAAAACAGCAGCTGCCGGGACCAATTCTTTTGCTGCGACACTTAAACGCGTGGCCGGACGGGTGCGCGAGGCGCGCGGCAGAGCTGCTTCTGATGTAGCCTCTAAAATCACACCGGCTAAAACTGTTAGATTTACAGCGGCAAATAATAATAGAACAAGATCAAGTTCTGCTAATAATATAGCGCCGACCGGTGCTGTCCGCCGGAACTTAGGTGCAGCCAGCCGTTCTATAGCCGCTTCTAATAAACGAATTACCGCAGCTGTTAAAAAAAGCAGCCAGAAAAAAGCGAGTGCCAGTAACCCTTCCAGACAGGCGCTTACAGGAACTTCCAGTTCGCGCCGGCTGGCCTTGAGCCGTCAATTGACACAGCGCAATATTCAGTCCCAGGCGCCGAAACA
>CAYUXF010000140.1:0-2072 GCA_964448755.1 uncultured bacterium | reverse complement strand
GCAAATTTTTTTAATGCTCTGGCCCGGTGGCTGATCTCGTTTTTTTCTTCTGCCGAAAGCTCGGCAAAAGTTTTGTTGAGCGGCTCATATAAAAATACTGGATCGTAACCAAAACCTTGTTCGCCGCGCATTTCGTGAATTATTTTGCCCGGACAGACCCCTTCAACAGTAAATAAAACTTTTTCCGGGCTGGCCACAGCGACAACGCTTTTAAAACGTGCTGTTCGTGCGGTGTCAGGAACGTTCTCCATATTTTTTAAAAGCTTTTCGCAGAGCTGCTTGTAAGTTGCTCCTGCGCCGGCGTAGCGGGCTGAATATACGCCCGGTTCGCCATTGAGCGCGTCAACTTCTAGCCCCGAGTCATCGGCCATAGTTAGTTCGCCGGTATAACGCGCCAATTCCAGCGCTTTTTTGCCGGCGTTGCCGACAAAACTATCCTGATCTTCTATAACATCTGGTGCATCTGGGTAATCGTTTAGCGAAATAAGTTCATACTCCGGCAGGTCTTTTAAGATCTGCTGTATCTCTCTTAATTTATGCTGGTTTTTTGTCGCTATTACTAATTTCATAATACCCCTTCAGTCATGAGCCGTTCGCTATGGCTCAGGTTCATGACAGCTTCCCCAAGGGGAAGCTTCTTTAGTGTAGGCTCCCCCTTGTGGGGAGCTGTTGAGCGTAGCGAAACTGAGGGGGTATTTTGAATAACAACATACATTATTTTAAATACTTCAGCGCTTTTTTGCCGATATCGGTTCTTTTTTGTGCCCCTTTAAAACCAACCACTTCGGTCGCCTTATAGGCGTTTTTAATGGCCTCTTTAAGATCACTGCCCAGCGCTGTAACACCAAGAACCCGGCCGCCGCTGGTCACTATCTGGTTGTTTTCTCTGGCTGTCCCGGCATGAAATATAATAGTGTCCTCTAATTTTGCCGCTTCATTTAAGCCGGTAATAATTTCCCCTTTTTTATATTTTTCCGGATAACCGTCGGCAGCCAAAACTACACAGACCGCCGCCTTCTCTTCCCATTCCAGTTTTGTGTTTTCCAGTGTGCCATTAATACAGGCAAAAAAGAGCTCAACTAAATTGTTTTTTAAACGGGGCAGAACGACCTGTGTTTCCGGGTCGCCAAACCGGCAGTTAAACTCAATGACCTTAGGTCCGTCGGCGGTGATCATTAAGCCGGCGTAGAGGATCCCTTTATAGGGAATTCCTTCGGCGGCCATGCCATCGATCATTGGTTTAAAGATCGTTTCATTAATTGTTTTAGAAAGTTCGGCTGTTACTAAAGGGGCGGGTGAATAGGTCCCCATGCCGCCGGTATTTGGCCCTTTGTCTTCATCGTAGATCGTCTTGTGGTCCTGTGCCGAGGTCATGGCAATAAAATTTTTGCCGTCGCAGAAAGCCAATATCGAAGCCTCCTCGCCAACCAGGCATTCTTCAATAATTAATTTGATGTTATTTTCGCCAAAAATTTTGTCAACCAGAATAGCGTTAATGGCCCGCTTGGCTTCAACTAAAGAGCGGGCAACGGTTACCCCTTTGCCGGCGGCCAGGCCATCGGCTTTAATAACGACAGGGAACCTGGACATATAGACATGTTCCAGTGCTTTTTGCGCGTCGGTAAATTCCCAGAATTCGGCGGTCGGCACCTTGTATTTTTTCATGATCTTTTTAGCAAATGTTTTGCTGCCTTCTAATTGTGCCGCTTTTTTAGACGGGCCGAATATTTTTAAACCCTCTTTTTCAAATTCATCAACAATGCCGAGTACCAGCGGATCTTCCGGCCCAACGACTGTGAGATCAATGTTTTTTTCTTTGGCAAAATTTTTTAACGCTTCTATATCGGTAGGGGCGATATTAACAAGTTCTGCTATTTCGCCAATGCC
The DNA here is from genome assembly GCA_964448755.1 of uncultured bacterium. Taxonomy (GTDB): domain Bacteria; phylum Margulisbacteria; class Termititenacia; order Termititenacales; family CAYUXF01; genus CAYUXF01. The sequence continues at coordinate 185 of CAYUXF010000140.1, read as the reverse complement.
GGCATTGCCCGGCGCGCAATAAAGTTTATTAAGGCCGGGGAGTTGTTTTATTTTCCAGGCTAGAGTGTGTTCTCTGCCGCCGCTACCGATAATTAAAATATTCATACGTTAGAACCCCTTTATGTGAGATAAAATTATCTTGCGATTTTAGCAGAAAGAGAAAAATAGTTAAAACTTGTTAAATA
>CAYUXF010000139.1:0-2104 GCA_964448755.1 uncultured bacterium | reverse complement strand
ATTTATTTGACTCTTTTCTCTCAATTTCCGGCGGTGCCGAGTTCATTAAAAATAAAAACAGCTGGTTTACCCGCTTCACTTTTGGCGAAGGAAATTTTATCGGCTATTTAGAATTGGGCAGAGAATATCCTGCGCTTAAAGATGATCATTATCTGGATAAATTGACACTCGGCTTTACTTTCCGCTGGCCGGAGCGAGGTAGAAGTTACTATTATTAATTCCGGTATTTGGTCCCGACAGCACTGCGCACTTTTTCCAGCGTTTCGCCAATAACCAGCCGCGCTTTTTTAGCCCCTTCAGCTAAAATATCCTGAATGTAATTTTGATCTTTCAATAGCGCCTGACGTTTTTCGGCAGACGGCGCAAAATAATTATGCATTAATTCCGCCAGCTCTTTTTTGGCGGTACCATAGCCATAGCCGCCCGCCAGATATTTTTCCCGCATGCTCTTTAATTGCTCTTCATTGGCCAAGAGCTTATATAGCGCAAAAACCGCGCATTTATCGGGATCTTTGGGGTCTTCTAATGCAGCCGAGTCAGTCTTAATAGACATGATCTTCTTTTTAATATTTTTCTCATCGCCAAAGATCTCAATAAAATTATCGTAAGACTTAGACATTTTTTGGCCGTCAATACCGGGGACTACCGCCACCTCTTTACTAATGACCGGCTCAGGTAAAGTAAAGATCTCGCCATAGACATTATTAAATTTCAGGGCAATATCGCGTGCTATTTCCACATGCTGTTTTTGATCTTTACCCACCGGCACTTTTTCGGCCTGCGGCCCTAAAATATCGGCCGCCATCAGCACCGGATACGTAAAAAGACCGGTATTGGGCGCTATCCCCTTGGCGGTTTTGTCTTTATAAGAATGGGCTCTCTGTAAAAGACCTATTGGCGTAAAATTAGAGAGGTACCAGGTCAGTTCGTTAATTTCCGGTAGATCGGACTGGACCCAAAAGACACTTTTTTGCGGATCTATCCCCAGCGCTAGAAAATCAATGACCGCTTCCAGCGTATATTTTTTTAATGTCGGACCGTCGGGCACGGTAGTTAAGGCGTGTAAATTGGCAATAAAACAAAACAATTCATTATTTTCCTGTGATTCGATCATCGGCTTCATCATGCCGAAATAATTGCCAATGTGTAACGACCCTGACGGCTGAATGCCGGATAAAATACGCATAAAATAGCTCCTGAATTTTTTTTGATTATAAACTATTGGACTAAAAACGTCGACGCTATTACAAACAAAAAGCCCCGGGTTTTTAGTCTCCCGGGGCCACTAAAAAGATCTAAAAAATTATTTTTTAAAGATCGTATTTAAGACCGAACATCAAGACATTGTAGCTATCGGTATAAAGCAATGAATTTAAACCCAGAGAGGTGTCAATTTCCTCATCGTGTTTACCAACCGCATCAGAGTCCCCTTTATAAGAATCATAAATATATACTGTTAAGGCATCTGTGGCTTTGTAGTTAATACCTAGAGATACACGCAGAGAATTGCGGACGCCAAGATCAATATAGCTTGTCTCCAGAGCTTCATCAGCAGTATATTTCTGGCTTAAGTACTCCATAGAAAGTCCGATATCACATTTTTTAGTAATAGCGGTATCGCTGTAAATACCAAAAGCCTGGTCATGAATTTTCACACCAGGTGCTTTTTCTGATGCATAATTTATAAAAACATTGCTAATTCTTTTAGCATAATCGTCTTCCAGAGTCATTTTTCTGTTAACTAAATTATAACGAGCTTTTAATTTTAAGTTCGTTCTAGAGACTTTACCCAATGAATACTGCACAACAGCAGAACCTGGTATAAAACCATCCGTTACACTCCAATAAACATGCTGTGATCTCATTCCAGGAACATAAGCAATACCTAAGGGCTGGAGCTCTAAACCCAGTGACCAATTTTTGGCAATACCGTAGTTAGCGCCAAGTGTTGTTATATAGTTAATCTGTAACTTTTCGGGAGAAGCATCGCCACTATATCTATTTTGATTAATAGCTTGGCTACCGCTCTCTAAATAGAGATCCCATTTACCTTTGCCTACTACTTTACCGGAAACAATTTCTGCCGAAACAAAACTAAGTAACA
>CAYUXF010000138.1:0-2114 GCA_964448755.1 uncultured bacterium | reverse complement strand
AAAGAGAATTATTTATTTAAAGACACCAATAAATTTACTGATTCCATTAAAGAACAAGAGAAAATTCTTACTAAAATGGAAAATGAGGCCAGGGATATTTTAGGTGTTAAAGAGCTAAATAAAAAAGAACAACGCGGCCGCAAAATAAGAGAAGGTGTCAGCGCCTCTGATGACCGCTCTTTTTATGAATGGCAGACGACTGCCTATGAAGTTAAAAATAATTATAAGTATGAAGAGCGGGCCTTAAAAATACTCTCAAGAACTGAACAGGATCAATTTATTGCCAGAAAAAAGATCTATGAGGCATCGGGCAATGTAGATGGCTTAATAAGCGTCAGTCAGTTTATTAGTAATGGCAGTTATAGTGCCGACCAGAAAATAGATGCCCGGTTATCACTGGCGACAATAGCGTTAGCGGAAAAGAATTTTACTTATAGCTATCAACAACTGAACGAAATAGAAAAAGAGATAAACGGCTCTCAATATAAAAATGACCCCGATTTTAAAGATCATATTAAATATTTAAAACTTATTGCCAGAGAGGGAAAAGCCAGAGCTTACGATGAACTAAAAATAACCGATAGAGCTATTTATTTTGTTAAGGGGCAAAGCAATGAAGATCTAGATGATGTCTTTGAAGAATATAAAAATATGCCTATAAATAACAAACACGGCGTTGATGTAGCTATTAAATTATTAGAGCATTACGGCCGGACCGGCCAAAAAGATGAAGCCCGAAAAATATTTAATAAATTGAATGGCTCGGAGATAGGCAGAGCATATTTGACCGAAGCCAAATATGCCTATGGTCTTGGTTTAATGGAAAAGGGCTTAACTAAAGATGCGCTGATCTATTTTAATAATATTTTAAAAGATGATCCGGCCAGTGCGCAGGCATTGATGATCAAAAAGAATTTTGGTGAGATACCGGGTTTTAACGGCAGAACATTTGATACTACAAATGTAGGCAGTGATAAGAAATGGAGCAGTGTTGCGCAGGCCGCTTTAAAAGTTTCTCAAGAGTATACGTTTGCCGAAGCGATTACATATACTTCTACCGGAGTAATTATTGGCGGTGCTATTGGCGGCCCTAAAGGTGCCGCTATTGGTTTGGCCGTAGCACAACTGGCGCTAGTTACCAAACAACTGGTTACCGACTGGGATGTTGTTTTGCAGGCTTACCAGACCGGCTATACCAATATTACGCCGGAAGAGAATTTAATTAACGGACTGGGGTTGGTAATTGATATGGCGGATGCTTTTTCACTGGGAAGCACCAAGGCCATTTCTTTAACATTAAAAAGTGCTAAGAAATTAATAATTAAAGGTCAAAAAAAAGAAGCGGCCGCTTTATTAAAAAAGGGGATGAATGAACTGGCGGAACATCAGGCTAAATATTATTCTAAGGCCTCGGTTAAGGCGATGACCGTCACGCTGCCTGTTCTATTAATGGCGGGCGCGCAGGGCAAAACATTTGTGGAGACCGGCGAGATAGATACCGAGATATTTAAAATGCTGGTAACCGGCAAAATAGCGGGCAAAGCTTCTGGCAAAATAGGTGCAGAGGCGTATCAAGCCAGAATTAAAGGGATGGAGATAATAAGAGGTAACGTTAAGCAGAAAGTTGAATATAATTCTAAGATAACCAAACAGCTCATAACGCTAGATAGTTTTTCGCAAGATAAGTTTAGAGATAGTATTAAGACTAAGAGCGAAAGAGAATTGCCGATGGGTATTGTTAAAAATGGCAGTAGCTATCAGTTGATAACACCGGATAATTATAAAATGATCGATGTAGAAAAACTTCCTTATGAGAGACGGACAGCTTTTCATTCGCTGCTGCAAGCTTATCAGAGCGGTGCTATTAAAAGCGCTGATAAATTTTATGAAGAATTGAGCAATACGGTTTTTGAAGGGATAGCGCCTGGTCTTAAAAACGAACTTTTATCTGAGCTTAAATTTATTGATCCCGCTAATGTAGAGGCCTTAATTGCCCGTGATTCTTGTTCATATACACACAGTTTTGTTGATAAATTCCCGGCTAATAAAGAAGTTAAAGTTGTGCATAATCACATTAATAAATCTAAGTTGAGCGATGTAGATATTGCTACCGG
>CAYUXF010000137.1:0-2161 GCA_964448755.1 uncultured bacterium | reverse complement strand
TAAGCTATAGCCTTTGTCGGGCATTTTTCCTGGCAGATGCCGCAATTAGTACATTTTTCGCGGTCAATGACCGCCAGATTATCAACTATTCTAATGGCGTTAAAAGGACAAACTTTTTGGCAGATGCCGCAGCCAATGCAGGCAACTTTACAGGCCTGACGGGCGATCTTGCCGGCGTCTTTAGATGAACAAATAACGTTTTTGCTTTCTTTTAAAATAACTTCATTGATTATTCCTTTAGGGCAGGCGGTAATACAGGCGCCGCAGTTGATGCATTTGTCCGGATCGATCTCCGGGATGTTATTGTCATTTAGTTTAATGGCATCAAATTGGCAGGCTTTTAGGCAGTCGCCAAAACCCAAACAGCCGTAGATGCAGGTTTTTTGTCCGCCGGCGACAAGTATTGCCGATTGACAGGTCTGCATACCGGAGTAAATAAACTTGTCTTCTGCTAATTTGCCGCCTTTACAAAAAACAAACGCCACTTTTTTTACTTTTTCTTCGCCCGGTTCTTTGCCTAGTAGGTGAGCAATTTTATTTATTGTTTCTGTGCCGCCAGGTGTGCAAGAATTTAATGGTGTTCCTTCATTGAGTAAAGCGGCGGCATAGCCATTACAGCCGGCATAACCGCAGGCGCCGCAGTTGGCGCCGGGCAGTGCTTCTTCTAATTGTTCAAGAAGCGGGTCTATTTCAACATGAAATTTAATTGAAGCATAAGCTAAAATAGCGCCGAGAAAAAAACCAAGAGTGCCTAATATTAATATAGTAATTAACATAATTAAAACTTAAGTCCCGAAAAACCTAAAAAGGCAATGGACATTAAAGATGCTGTAATAAAGGCAATGGGCACACCTTTAAACATTACTGGAACATCTGCACTTTCCAGGCGTTCTCTAATGCCAGCCATTACTATTAGAGCTAAAGCAAAGCCGAGACCGGCCCCTAAGGAGTTGGTTAAAGATTCTATTAAATTATAATTATTTGGCGCGCTGACATTTAAAACGGCAATGCCGAGGACCGCGCAATTGGTAGTGATCAGCGGCAGATAAACACCAAGCATTTTTTCCAGCGCCGGCGAGTGTTTTTTTATGAGCATTTCAATAAATTGAACTAGTGCGGCAATGACCAGAATAAAAAAAATAGTCTGGAGATATTCAATTTTTAAGGGCAGAAGTATTTTTTCTTGAATTAGCCAGGTAATGGCCGAAGAGAGTGTCATGACAAAAACAACAGCGCCACCCATGCCTAAAGCTGGCTCCAGCTGGCGCGAGACGCCAATAAAGGGACAGATGCCCAAGAATCTGGTGAGTACAATGTTGTTTACCAAGATACTGCTTATTAAAATAGTTAGAAGCATTTTATGACCCTTTAGACTAATTTACAGGCAATTTTAGGTAAAATAGTCTTTTTTGGCAATGGAGGTCTGGCCGGATGTATAAATGTCGGCGAAGAGGGTATAATATAGTTATTATGGTTTACGACAGCGATAGAAAAAAAGCGAGAAAAAGTCACAAGGTGAGAACGACCAGCGGCAAAACGCATAATTTTACCGCTCGTCAGATCAGTTTAAATAAATTGGCAGCCAAAAAACTTAATGTCGCTAAATTACAGAAAGAGCTGGAAAAAGAAAAATCTATCTTAGATGCCAGTGATATACCAATAAGATAATTTTTTGAGTTTATTTTTTAGTATTGGCGATATCTTAAGCGGCAGCAAAAAGGCAAGAGTGGTGTATGATCTATAATGATATTATTGCCGGAGTTCAAACCAATAACGAAATGAATATTTCATTTAAGTTCAACACCCTAACGGCAATAATGAAGAGTGCTTATGATGCTATTGCCGATCTTGGTTTAATAAAAAAGGATAAACAATTATTTCATATAGAGGATGACTTGCCGGAATTTGCACGCTATTTAGAGTGTTTTTTCCCGCGTTTAAAAAAACTTAAATTTAACAATGTATTGACGGTAGAGACCCTGGCAAAAATACCGGAAATAAAAAATGCACCTGAGTATCATAAGTATCTTCAAGAAAAAGGATATATTAATAAAAAAAACAATCTGATTGAAGATCGCTATTTTCATGAAAAAAATAACGAGCTGCCAGATAATGATTTTTTTAATAAGTTATTGCCGTTAGAGTTTTTAAAAGAACAAGA
>CAYUXF010000136.1:0-2196 GCA_964448755.1 uncultured bacterium | reverse complement strand
CGACAGGGATATAACCGGAGAAGAAATCCTTGCGACGCTCAGAAAAAAAATAGATGAAGCCCGTAAAAAAGGCGAGATAGATGAAAGACTGGATATTAAATATGAGCTTGAGTTAGAAGGGATGCCTGTCGGCAATGCTATTAACGTTGAGATCAGAGGTGATGACTTTGCTGTTCTCAATAAAATAGCGCAAGAATATTCTAAATATTTACATACCGTAAAAGGAGTTACAGATATTTCTACTGATCTGGAAGAGGGGAAGACAGAGTATCGTTATCATATAAATGAAGCATTGGCGACGCAGGTTGGTCTTTCTGTCAGTGAAGTGGCACAGACACTCTATGCCTCATTTAAAGGGGCTGTTGCTACCAGTCAGAAAAAAGGTGACGAAGAGGTTAATATTAGAGTTCGTTTTCCCGATTGGGCCAGAAGAAAACAGAGTAGTCTGCAGGATGTGATGGTGGCCAATAGTTATGGTGGTTTAATACCTTTGAGTAAGGTTACCAGTTATCAGCAGCAAAAGGGTTACGCTATGATCAATCGCAAAGATTATAAGCGCATTGTTCAGGTCAAAGCTAACGTTGATAAAGAGCTAATAACTTCAATGGTGGCAAATAGTTTGTTGCAGAAAAAATTTGCCGACATTGAAAAACAGTATCCAGGCTATACCGTTAAATATGGCGGTGAAAAAGAAGATACAGAAAAAAGTATGGCCAGTTTAGGTAAATTGTTTGTTGTGGCCATTTGTGTTATTTATGTTATTTTGGCTGCGTTTTTTAATTCGCTATTACTGCCTATTGTAGTTATGATCTGCATCCCCTTTTCTTTGATCGGTATTTATCTGGCGTTATTGACGCATGGCATGCAACCGCTCTCTTTTATGAGCGTGCTTGGTTTTTTTAGTTTGGCCGGCGTTATTGTCAGTAATACTCTGGTGCTGGTTCAATTTATTAATAATTTGCGCGAACAAGGTTTTTCTTTAAGAGATGCTGTTATTGAAGGCGGCGCTCTGCGTTTTAGGCCGGTCCTTTTGACTAGCGGAACAACTGTGCTGGGTTTGATACCAACTATTTACGGTCTGGGCGGCAAAGATGAGTTTGTAGCACCGCTGGGGTTGGCTTTTGGCTACGGACTTGTTTTTGCCACAATTATTACATTGATCATGGTTCCTTGTTTTTATCATATTGCGGAAGATCTAAAATTTTTGTGGGCTAGATCTTTAAAAAAAATTGGGATAGAAATTGATGGCAGGTTGAAAGATTTTTAATTATAAAGATAAAATATCATTGAAAATGAGAAAATATTTTAAAATAACTTTTTTTATTTTTTTATTGGGTTTATTTTTAAATGCAGAAGAGCTTGAGTTGCCCGGTCGTCTTTCTGTCTATAAGCCGCTCTATTGGATCAAAGGTATTCAAAATAATTATAGTATGGCTGACACTAAACTGGGGTTGGGGTTTAAATATCAGATAATTGAAGATCTTAATTTGTATGGCGCCTATTCTGAATATTTTTTCTGGGATAGAGAGCAAAATTCCAAGCCGTTCAGGGATATTAACCATAACCCCGAACTTTTTTATCGTCAGGAGATAAATCATAGGTGGCTTGAGTATATAGACTGGGGTATTTATGAACATATGTCTAACGGACAATCTGGTGATGATTCGCGTTCGCTCGACCGCCGTTATTTGCGTTTTAAGACAAATTTTAGAGAACGAATATTGCCTTTTTCAGATATTATAATTACAGAAAATATTTATACTGAGTTGAAAGTTTTTAGTTATATTGACGGCAGTCTGAATGAGAACCCGGAATATGATGAGCATGTCGCCTGTTTTTCTCTGCGTTTGGTAGCCAAACAATGGATCAATTTTAAGGCTCTGACCAATACGGAATTTTATATTGAAATTATTCCTGGGAAACACAATACAGGGCTCGATTTTAATAGAGGGGCTATTGAACTCGGATATATTTTTAATTTAAATTTTTGGGGTTTGAATCCGCGCTTTTATTTACAGGCTTATAACGGTTATGCTGAGAGTATGCTGGAGTACGATCAAATGCAGCATGCTATTCGCTTGGGCTTAATGATCTTTTAGACCAGATCTTTCTCTTTTCTTTCTGATGTTCTATAGAACTTAATTTTAGGATAGAGTTCCTGAATATGATGGAATTCCCAATCGCCTTTAAAAAAAT
>CAYUXF010000135.1:0-2232 GCA_964448755.1 uncultured bacterium | reverse complement strand
AAAGCATATATTTGTATTGGTTCTTGCCGTCTTTGATAGCTTCTTTTTCCAGTTTGGTTATTGCCACCAGCATATTTTCCACTTGTTCCCTGGAGAACAAATAACTGCCGTCATCATTCTTGGCGTTAACAATGGTATGTAAATATCTAAAATAAACCTCCTCAAACCCATCTACCTGTAAGCCTCTAAGGTCTTCACGCAAAAGTACAAACCGCTCTTTTAAATAAAATTTATTGGCATTCTCTCTTTCTACTAACTCCAGCATTCTGATATATTCTAAGCGCTGATCGGTCAAAAATATCCGGCCGGAAGCGTTAACATCAAGAATTGTTAAAAATCTGCAACAAAGCGAAAGAACATTAAGATCGCGATATTTTTCTGGGAAACGCTCCGTGTCAGCCGGCAGAAAATGCTGCTGTAGTTTTAAGCTGGCATCGCCAGTCAAAAGCTCTCTAAAATAAACAAATTCCTCTATAATAAAATAACCGAGATCATACCAATCTTTAGAAAAACCCAGCTCCATCATTGCCAGTCCGGCATTAAAAGCGCTCTCCTCAAAATGTCTGGGATTCCAATTATCAATATTGCCTGACTCATGCATTAAAATAATTGTCGTTAAAAACAAGAGCGCTTCCGGGTCCTTTAAGTAATGACTGCCGCGCTCGACCATTGTTAAATACTGTTCAGCGCTAATGGGCCGCTCTCCTGGTCCGGCCAGTCCTTTATCAAAATAAACAAACATCTTTTCTGCTTTTTTGCCGATAGCCAGCGCCAACAAACCTTTCAAGCAATTAAGCGTATGGTCATAGCGGCTGAGCTTATCTTTATATGTCGGTTTGTTTTTCATGATCTCAAGATGAGGAAAGACCTTACATTTCAACAAAGTACTTTCCAGCTCTGTACCGCGAATTTCATATTTTGCCAGCTGCGCAGTAGAAAGTGTACCTAAATACTCCAGCTCTTTCTGGATACTGTTAATTATTTTTTTGCCTCTGGCATTAAATTCTTTTTTCTCGGCAATAAATTTTCTTATAAACATTTCATACTCCTTTGGCTTTTTAATTTAATAAGAAATTTTGTCATTTCTTATAAATAAAGAGTGATTCTTTATCTCAAAAGGGATACCGTAAAATAATCCGGCACCTTGTGCTTCATTGAGAATAACTATATCTCCTTTGCCGGAAATTTTTTTAATAAAATTATGAATAACCTTTGTGCCCAGCTCGCCGCGCTCTTTAACTGTAATAAATTTATAATTAAGCTGTCTCGTGGCTTTAAACAATTCAACAATTCTATTGATCATTAAAACCGCCTCGTCTTCTTTTAAATAAGCCTGTCCTTCGCGATCGGCATTATTAAAAAAACCAATAAAATGCTGTAAGTAAACATTGGCAAATTCGGGATCAATCTTTCTATAATCAACTTTTCTACCCGCATAGTTATCATTAAGATAAGCGACCTTGGCTTTTAATAAATTTTTGTCTGTTATTGCTTTTTCAAAATTCTCCACATTATGCAGACCGCCAATAACTTCCATTTTTTCTTTAGACAAATAACCGCCAGCAGCGGCATTGATATCCAAAATATTAAGCAGCCACAAGATCGCCAAGAAATGTTTTTCCCATAATAAAGAGGAAGGAACTCTTTGCGTTAATTCCGTTAGCATTTCTTGATAATAACTATAGGTGCCTTCGCCTAAAGAAAGATCGCCATAATAACAATGATTCTCAATGATCAACTCAATAAATTCGATCTGTTCTTTAAAAAAATTAAGTTTTTCCAGGTCAGGCCGGCAAAGCTTGGCACTGCGAAATTGGTGCCCGGCATCATCGTCCGGACTTTCTATCCCATAGTCATGCGTAACAACTAAGCCCAGCAATAAAGTCAAAAACTTATCTTTTTCTTTTTGCCCATTTTTGTGGCTAACAATCTCTTCTATTATTGTCTCCAAAACACTACAGATATAATTAAATTGTGTTTTTGTTAAAAGACTTTCTCCTCTATTTTTAGCCTTATTGTCTAAACGAATAAAAAGATCATAATCTTTATTTAAAATTGCCAACAACCCTTTAGCCAAATTAAGCGTATGCCGATACCGATAATGACTTTCCGCACTGTAGGCTTCAAAGATCCTGACAATTAACCCTGCTCTAAACCTATTCTTGACATCATTTTTATCTTGTTCTTTTAAAAACTCTAACGGCAATAACTTATTAAAAAAATCATTATCTG
>CAYUXF010000134.1:0-2235 GCA_964448755.1 uncultured bacterium | reverse complement strand
TCGGCAGAAAATCAGCAGCTGCCAGACCATCTAGCAACAGACCGAGAAAATCGTAACGATGTAAAACAACCGTTACCTCTGCCTGCCCTTTAAAAGCCACTGGCTTTATCTTGTCTATTTTTTCATTAAAAACAGGGATCAATTGCAGGTTAGCAACTTTAATATTTTCCGGTTCAATATCCTGCGCTATTAAGAACTCATATAACCGCTTAATATCCTTGCGCTGAAACTCCTGAGCTTCAGCCGCGGTTAACCCATCTTTTTCTAAAACAAGCTCTAGTACAGCTAAATTAGCAGCTGGCAGATATTCACCCTGTCCATCAATAACAAGGGTATTTTGAGCAAAAGCAAAACAAAAACTCAATAAAAAAATTACCTTTATTTTTTTAAAAAAACTCATTATTTAAAATCCCTCTGTCTTTTCAAGATATATACGTATAAAAGATTATATAATAGAATGTTAATATGGCAAAGATTTTACTGGTAGATGATGAAAAAAACATTCTCAAGCTAAGCAGTTTTCTGCTCAAATCAATGGGGCACGATATTCTAACAGCCGAGAACGGATTAACGGCTCTGCAATTAATAAAAAAAAATAAAGATATTGCCTTAATTATCAGCGACTATTTAATGCCAGAACTCAACGGGCTAGAATTGGCGGCCAAAGCGCCTAAATATAAAATAATTATTGCCAGTGCTACTTCCAGCGATCTAAGTAAAAAAACTTCCTGTAAAAATATCATTGGCTTCATTGAAAAACCTTTTGAAATAGCGACTTTAAAAAAAAGCGTTATTGCTGCACTGGCACTGGACATCTAAACAAACTAAAAAAAGGGAACGTTAAATGGATCTATCTATTATTATAGTTAATTGGAATGTCAAAAAACTATTACAGGAAACGCTCACTTCTATTTACCAACATCCGGCACACCGTCATACTTTTGAGGTAATTGTTGTCGACAATAATTCTGCAGATAATTCGGTGGCCATGGTAAAAAAAGAATTTCCGCAGGTCCAGCTGATCGCCAGCCCTAAAAACTTAGGCTTTGCCGGCGGTAATAACCTGGGAATTAAAAAAGCTACCGGTAAAATTATTTTTTGCCTCAACCCCGACACGCTTGTTCACGAGAACTCGCTAGATTTTATTGTTGAAAAATTCGCCGCCGACCCTAAATTAGGCGCCCTGGGTTTAAAACTTTTAAATCCCGATGGCTCTCTACAGCGCTCTTGTAAAAGCTTTCCCGATCTTGATACGATCTTATGGAACGCCCTCTCGCTTGATACACTTTTTCCTAACTCCAGAATTTTTGGCAAATATAACATGACCTGGTTTGCTCACGACCGCGAAATGGAAGTAGATCAGCCCATGGGGGCCGCCTTAGCTGTAAAAAAAGAAGTTATCGATCAGGTTGGCATTTATGACGAACGGTATTTTATGTTCTTTGACGAAGTAGATTGGTGTTACCGCATCAAAAAAGCGGGATGGCAAATAAAATTTTTTCCGCAGGCAACAATTACACATTATTGGGCACAGAGTACCAAACAGGCACTTTTTAAAATGAATAAGCAGTGGTATATCTCTTTTTATAAATATTTGCGGAAAAATAAAAAATATCCCGGTCTTTTGGTTTTACTAGCGTTAAGTAGTATGATCTGGCTAAAAATTGTCATTGCGTTTCTATTATTATTTTATCTAGGAAAGGCCTTGATCTTTATAGGAGGAACACTGTTTTGAAAAAACTACTGGTCATCAGCAACGGCAAAGGAGAAGACTCCATTGCTATTACAATTTTAAATAAATTACGTGAGGTCATAGCCGAAGAAAAATTTTTACATGAAGAATTTAAAATCTCGGCATTGCCGCTGGTAGATAACGGCAGCGGCTACAAAAAAAATGGTTATGATACTATTGCCACCTGGAACACCATGCCCAGCAAAGGTTTCAATATTTTAAATATTTTCAATTTGGTTAAAGATCTCAATTTTGGTCTAGGACAAACATTAAAAAAACAGATCCAACTGATCAAAAAAGAATCGGCTAATGCCGATCTCATTGTCACCGTCGGCGACATTCTCCCCTTTTTACTGGCAGGCTTTTGGGGTAATAAAAAACCGATCATTCATATAGGGACTGCTATTTCCGCCTATATTAGAGAATACTCATTATTAGAAACACTGCTCTTAAAAAAATTTGCCGCCTGTGTTATTTGCCGTGACGCTCTGACTGCCGAAAAA
>CAYUXF010000133.1:0-2308 GCA_964448755.1 uncultured bacterium | reverse complement strand
CCTCCTGTATATTCTAGTTTATTTTACTAGTTTACACAGTTAGTTTTACACTCCCCAGAAAAAAGACATTTGTCGCCATTTACTCAACGATGGTGTCGGTAGATATATATTTTCTATGTCCTTTAACTATCCATTTTCTAAAATATCCGAAGAGCTTCAGGGGATATATGATCAAGAGATAAAGAAGAGCAAATTAATTAAAGAAGTAGATAGTACCAAAACAAAATTTTTTAGTAGGTTTATGGTTCTATACGAGTGGGTGTGTAATAAAAGTAATCAGCCTAGAATAGAGGCAATTGTTGATATGCAAAAAGAAAAAACTATTTCCGTTGAAAATGAAGATTTTATAATAAAAAAGCATAGAAACGATGATACTTTTAGAGCCTTTAGCAAGGAAGGCAAAAAAACTAATCCTAACCCCATAGTATTTAGAGTCTCGTCTGAAATAGATGGACTTGGTCAGTTGCCACCAAAAAAGAAAGAGTCGCTAAAAAATTTATTTATAAAGATGAACAGAAAAATTGATAGAAATAGACCCAGTGGCAATGCACTCAGACAACAAATGAAAAACTGGCGAAGTGTATTATTTACTGAGTAATTCTGAAACAGAATTTTATGCCTTCGTTATGCCTTCACTTTATAGAAATCTTAGAAAATAATAGAAATTATAGAAACTGATTTCGAACTAAAGAAGCCTAGATAATTGTTGTAGTTATAAGGAATTTCGACAAGAAGCTAATGAATTGTGGTAGTCTCTGAACTGATGATTTATTGAATTTTTGGGGTTATGAGCCCGACGAGCTACCAGACTGCTCCACCCCGCGACGACGTCCCGCCGCTATTCTTTGCGGCGAGGGCTAGTGTCCGCTGGCCATAAGGCCAAGGACCAATGATTCCCAAAAAGGGTTGAGAATAATAGCACATTGGGCGGGACATTTCAATGAGCGTTATTTTTTTAAGATCTTCAGCATTGCCGGGTGCAGGGTTTTATTGGAGGCGACAATGAACTGTTTTTGCAAGACCGAGACATCTTTCCCCTGTTTATTGGTCACTTTTCCGCCCGCTTCTTCTATGATCAATTTGCCGGCGGCAAAATCCCAGGGCTTTAGTTCAAATTCCCAGAACCCGCCGGTGCGTCCTGCTGCCACGTAGCAGAGGTCGAGTGCTGCAGCGCCGAGGCGGCGGACGCCGCGCAGGCCGTTCTGAAAGAAGTGTTTAATGTTATTGAGTGTGGCGATCATCTCCGCGCCGCGGCTGTAGAAGAAGCCGGTAATGAGGAGCGAGTTCTTAAGATCTTTTATTTTGGCAACCTTAAGCGGTTTGCCGTTCAAAAAAGCGCCGCCCCCTTTAACGGCAGAGAACATTTCATGGCGGGTAGCATCGTAAACAGCGCCGGCAATAGTTTTTGTCCCTTTGGCCAGTGCTACCGAGGCGCAGAAGATCGGCAGGCCGCTGGCGAAGTTATTAGTGCCATCGAGCGGATCGACGATCCAGGTATAGGGCGAGTTATTTTTTTCGGCACCGGACTCCTCACCTAAAAAATTGTGATCGGGAAAATATTTTTTAATGATCTTTTTGATCGCTTTTTCCGCTTCAACATCGGCGGTAGTGACGAGGTCAAAGTCGGTAGTTTTGGTCTTAATTGCAGTCGTCTTTTTCTGAAAATAGCGCAGATGTATTTTGCCCGCTTTTTTTGCCGCTTTAATGGCTACTTTTAAAAATTTTTTCTCGAGTGTCATTAATTAGTCCTGTAGTAAATAGAGATTTAGAGTATATGTTAGCACAATTCAGGTAAATTAATTTACTATTTTCTCAGAGTTGATCAATCCGATCTTCTGGATATCTTCTTTTTTTAGAAGGATATATTGATCTCTAATAAAGACGCGGAGTTCTTTTTTTTCTTTTTCAAGATCATCAACTAAAAAGGCATTTGGTTTAACGGAGAGACGTTCTTGTTCTTTTATTTTCTGAGCATTTACTTTGGCGTTGCTCATGTTGGTATCTGCCTTATGAATAAGGGTCTCCGCTATTTTATTGATATTATTTTTGTAAAGGTGCTGCATTTCTGTCAGTTTCTTATAGCTGCAGCGGACAATGCCAATAGCAGAAGAAACGGGAATAGCTGCTTTTTCCAGAAAAATATTTTCCGAGAGCGTATTCAAGATATGCATTATTCTATCATCAGAAAAACTTTCGCCGTTGGTAAAAAGAAAGACAAATTCATCGCCGTGAAAGCGCGAAAGAACGTCGTTATTCCTAATGAGTTCTTCCAGTGTTTTGGCTGTTTTAATGATCAGTTCATCGCCAG
>CAYUXF010000132.1:0-2334 GCA_964448755.1 uncultured bacterium | reverse complement strand
GGAACCTCAAACTCAAAGCAAAATCAGGCGGGGGGCTTTCAGCGCAGAACAAACTTTCAGAATCACCATTGACTGAGCGTCAATTCCAGAGACGAGACAAAGGCGGGGGGCTCGAGGAAAACCAAGGCTCTCGGAGCATCAATTTACAGAGAGCGAATAACAGCGACGTGCAGTTGTCGGTTGAGTTAAAAAATTTGTGGTCAATCTTGAAAATAAAAAACAAAAAAAACGCCGAAATTTACCAGCTGTTGCGTCTGGCGGTCATGAATCAACAAAGTCAGAACCACCTACAATGATTTTAACAAAGTTTAAAAGACCCCGCTAGCCACAGGCGTATAAGGTAGTCTCCTGTGGCTAGCGGGTAATATCTAATATCTTATATATAAAAAACCACCCTGCCAACAACTAACAGAACAATGCAAAGGAACCCAGCGACCAGATGTAACAGAAGGCAAAACAGCCCCACCACCACAAACAAAAACAACAACCCTGATGCCCTGCGCAATAGCTCTGCGAACTGTACCAAATGTGCCTCTCGACTCACCATATAAAAAAGCAACTAAGCCATAAGATGACTTAACTAACTTGAGATTGCGAGCTAGCAAGCCGACTGAAACAGCCTGATATGTAGAGCGTGGCGCAACCACGCCCCAAACAACAGAACCGCCATGCGAAAGTAAATGCTCAACTGACGGCTGAACCTGATGAGGAAAACCAGAAACAGCCTGCCAGGCTGAATAAATAGAAGCCCGAGAACAAGCTCCCTGAGAAATGACAGCCTGCAAAGCAAACTGATCTGCACCGAGCGCACCCCCGGAATTAATGCGATACCCCTTTTGCAAAAGATAACTAATTACCTGTGAAACCTGCCCCTGAAAACTGGCGGGCAAAGCCCGAGCACCTATAACACCCACACAC
Source organism: uncultured bacterium (assembly GCA_964448755.1). Classification (GTDB taxonomy): domain Bacteria; phylum Margulisbacteria; class Termititenacia; order Termititenacales; family CAYUXF01; genus CAYUXF01. Next base: position 1,416 of record CAYUXF010000132.1, on the reverse strand, counting down.
TTACTACCTAACATATGCAAAACCTCCTCCTTGTTTTGCTCCACCAGTAACGTTTTGCAAGGGCGAGGTCATAGCCCGCCACGTATGTGGCGCTTGCCTTGGGCTTGACGGAGCCCGAAGCAAAATGTTTTTTCTTAAACTAACAGAAAATTTCGATACAATTTTATTGCTTAAATAAGCGATATATTTAGTATAAAAACAAAAAATCCGGGTAATTTGTAAGAAATAATGTTTTTTATGGGGGGAGCTTTTTAATGGCTGTTGAACTTCAACAATATACAGCTAGCGCCAGCGTTAAAGATATAGCCGCGCTGAATAAAGAGAATAAAAAAACAGCTACCCTGAGCGCTAAAGATATTATTTCAGCCATAAAAAATATTCAAGATGCTTCTACCGCCGGTGAAAAACAGAGAGCTCAAAATAAATTAGTAGAAACGCTCAATTTCTTAAAAGAAAAAGGGCTGTTAACGGTAGATCAGTATAATAAAAGTATTGTTAATTTTGACGACACGGAAATTGATCTGACAAGCGCTAAGATAAGCGCTGTAAATAATAAATTTGAAATTAAACAAACGGAAACCGGTTCAAATAAGAAAATAACTGATAAACCAACAGCTGAAACTGTTCCCGATGAAAAAATACATTTAAGTAAAAGCTCCAATAAAAAAGTTTCCGCAAAAGAATTAAAAGCAAAGTATGAAATTTTTAAAGCAAATTATGACGCCTTTTTAAAAGGTGGTTCTGGTATTAACTTTGAACTGGCTTATGAAGATTATTGTCAGGCTAAGATCAATTATTTAAACAGTCCAAACGCTAAAGATATTTCCGGTCTGGAAAAAGCGGAAGAGAAACTATTTAGCACCGAATATGCTGACAAGGTGATAGGTAAATCTTTGATGACCGACTATCAAAAAGCCAAGCTCGATTATCTGCAAGGATTACAAAAAGAGATCACGACAACAACCAATAAATTAAATAAGACGACAGATAAATATTTAAAAACTATGTATCAACAGCAGTTAGTTTCTATGAATAATTTAATGAGGATGCACTCCTCTTTATTAGTTAATAAAAAGAATATTGTTGTTCTGGCTGATATTTACGCCGAAGAGGGCAATAAAGCGGCATTAAAAGGTGCTGAGTATCTTTATAAAGGAGACCAGAAACAGGCGTATAAATATTTTGCTATTGGCGCTGAAAAATATTTACAGGCGGCAGAACAAATTCCTGGTAAAAAGGCCGGTGATACGACGGCAATAGACCGCTCGTTGGCTTGTAAAAAACAACAGAACCAAATAGAGGGCCAGATTTACGCTAAGCTCAATGAACAGCTAGGTGTAGTTAATTCTTTGAAAAAGCTGAAAGAGAATTATTTATTTAAAGACACCAATAAATTTACTGATTCCATTAAAGAAC
>CAYUXF010000131.1:0-2340 GCA_964448755.1 uncultured bacterium | reverse complement strand
CATCCATTAATTTTTTTGTGCGCGACTCAACACCTTTAACGGAGTCGATCACCATTAAGACCGAATCGACAGCGGTCAGCGTTCGGTAAGTATCTTCGCTGAAATCTTCGTGTCCCGGTGTATCTAATAAATTAACTATTTTGCCGCCATACTCGAAACACATTACGGACGTAGCGACAGAAACGCCGCGCTCTTTTTCCATTTCCATCCAGTCGGATGTTGTGTGTTTGGTTGTTTTTTTAGATTTAATGGCGCCGGCCTGCTGAATGGCACCGCCAAAAAGCAGTAATTTTTCTGTAATAGTTGTTTTACCGGCATCCGGGTGGCTGATGATAGCGAACGTGCGCCGAATTGCAATTTCTTCTTGTAAGCTGGCCATGTTTTTTCCTTGAATAACTAATTAGTTTGCCATTTTAGGCGGTGGGGTGTTTTTTGTAAACTTTAAAAGGTCTATATATAACCATATTGGATATAGCCGGGTCGCTGATTAATTTCTTGACATTTTTTTTGCATAGGAATATTGTGTGGGTATATACCCATAAAGATAGGAGTGGAGAATGACACCATTTCAGAGAAAAAAAAGATTTTGCCGCCCGTTTAAAGGGATCGATTTTTTTAAACCGAGAGGGGTACCTATTTCTGAACTCGAAATAAATGTTTTGGAACTGGATGAACTGGAGGCGATCCATTTGTGTGACTATGAAGAGTTATCGCAAATGTCCGCAGCTCAAAAGATGAATATATCAGACAGTACACTGCAGCGTCTCCTGTATTCCGGCCGTAAAAAAGTTGCCGATGCTATCTATTCCGGTAAGGCTTTGCAGATAAATACTCCGGAAAGTGTAGAGTTTTTGCAGGAGAGACCATGTGGTAGAGGACAGCGCAGAGGAAGATGTGGAAAAATAAAAAACATCAATTAATTTATTGAACAGGTATTTTTTTTATAAGAAAAGGAGGTGATGAAAATGCCAGGAGGAGATAGAACAGGTCCGTTAGGACAAGGACCAGCCTCTGGACGCGGACGTGGTGGCTGTGCCCCGGTTGGTGGTGGTAGAAGTTTTTTTGGTTTTGGCAGAGGACTGGGTCGCGGCCGTGGTAGAGCTTTTTGGTCAATTAGTAAATTCGTAGATAATTACGAACAAGAAAAAAATAAAGGAGATAACTAAATGAGATTAGCAGTAACAACAGACGGAGAATTTGTTTCGGCACATTTTGGGCAGTGTCCGCAATTTACTATCGTTGAAATAGAGAACGGACAGATCAAAGATAAAAAAGTAGTTAATAATGAAGCAGAACATGGCGGCGGCGGTTGCGTAGCTGTTGATGAGATATTAAAACACAATATTACACACGTCATTGCCGGTGGAATGGGAATGGGCGCACAGCAAAAATTTGCAGCGGCTGGCGTAACTGTTCATGGTTATACGGGCAAGGTTGAAGCGGCAATTAATGATTTTTTAAATAATAAAGTTAATGATCTTTCTTCTTGTAAAGATCATGGCGATTGTCATTAGGAGGTAATTATGAAAATAGCAATAACAACACAAGGTAAAGATCTCTCAGATATGTTAGATCCTCGTTTTGGCCGGGCGCAGTATTTTATGATCTATGACCTGGAAAAAAATGAAGTTTTAGAAGTTGTTGATAATAGTTCCGGTGTTAATGCTGCCGGTGGGGCTGGGACCAGTGCGGCACAGGTGATAGCTAATAAAGGTGCTGAGGTGGTTATTTCCGGAAACTATGGCCCAAATGCGGTCATTGGCTTAAATGGTTTTGAAATAAAAATGTATACCTCTCCTGTTGATAATATTTCTAATGTTATTGAGAGTTTTAAAGCAGGTAAGTTAAAGGAAGTTAGCAATGCCACAGTTAAGGGTAAACATTAAATGAAGATAGTAGTAGCCAGCGGCAAAGGAGGAACTGGAAAAACTCTAATATCAACTAATCTTTTTAATGTAGTGGAAAATACTATTTATCTTGATTGTGATGTAGAGGAACCCAATGGTCATCTGTTTTTAAGAACAGAGGTCCAAGAGCGTATTCCTGTTAATATTTTTGTGCCGCAGATAGATGAGGTTAAATGTATACATTGCGGGAAGTGTTCCGAGGTATGTAAATTCAATGCGTTGATAGCGGCTAAAAATAAAGTTTTATTTTTTCCGGAACTTTGTCATGGCTGTGGTAGCTGTACTTATTTTTGTCCGCAGCAGGCAATAACGGAAATTCCTAGAAATATTGGTCAAATAGAAAAGGCTATTTTTAAAAATAAGCAAGTATTGACCGGCCGTTTAAATATTGGTGAGCCGATGGCGCCGCCGGTCATTAAACAATTAAAAGAAA
>CAYUXF010000130.1:0-2410 GCA_964448755.1 uncultured bacterium | reverse complement strand
TGGCCTTGAGCCGTCAATTGACACAGCGCAATATTCAGTCCCAGGCGCCGAAACAAAAGAAACAAGCCTGATAAAGGAGCAGAGAAATGTCTGTTACCTTAGGGCAAAATATCAATCTGTTAGAGAGACAGCCGGACGATAAAATAAACGCGCTGAAAGAGAATACTTATTATAAGGGTTTGCAGGAAAAATTAAGTAATAACCGGGAAGAGCGCGGTATTTGGGTTAAAAGCAGTTCCGCCAAAGGTCTGAGTGAATATTACTTGGATGTTGCTAAACTTTCCTCTAAAACTTTTTTTACTACAGTGCGGACACACGGCAAGACCGAAAAAGTCCCGATGTTAATTAAAATGATCATGGGTCAAAAAGTTGACCTTAAAGACCGGGTGGAATCTTTAATAGATAACTATAAGCGGGCGGTAGTTGACTCAAAATCACACAATTTAATTATGGCTAGAATTGGCGGTATGAAAATGTCTACCATGTCTTTTGTGCTCTCTTTGCTGGGGGTACCGGTAGAAGAGCTGAAAAAATTAAAAAAACAGGCTTTGGAAGAGGCCATGGCTGAGAATTTGGCGCTCTTTGAGGAAAATATTTATAACATGGAGCTTTTGGCGGTAATAGGAGCGGGCGGCAAAAAAGGGAAAGGACAAATGGCTGTTCTTGAAGAGATCCAGAAACAGCTTTTGACACAGGCCAAGCGTCTGAATATCAGCGATCTCTATTCCAAAGATAAAATTTTAGAAATGAGAGGAAAAGTTTGTAAAGATATTTATTTTAAATTTAAAGAAGAAGAGGCTAATTTGCAATATGAGCTCGATTATTATACAACTAATTATTGAGGAAATAGTTTAAATGATAAAAGAAAAAGAAAATAAACAAGCAAAAATAGATGATCTGCAGGTGGAGCCGACAGAGACTAAAGACCAGGAGCAGCCCAAAGCTGTTCCAGATGAAAAAAACGAGGTGGATCTGCGCGAACTGCAAATAAAATTGGAGCGGTTGAAGAGTTACTTGGTTAAAGTAGAAGGGCGTTATAAAAAACATGAAAAAGAACTGGAGCTGTTGCGGGCTAAAAAAGAAGAGGTGGCAGGTAAACGCCGTGATGCCGCACTGGTGCACAGATCTAAACTGGACGGCAAAGTTTAAGTTAAAGAGAGGTCGCTAAAATGGGTATTGAAGAAGCACAGAAAAGTTCTGCCGCAGCCGCTCAGGCCATGGCAGCGGCCGCTGAAAAAATTCAGACGGAGAATCTGCGCAGTTATCAGCGTCAGCTGGATAAGCAGACTGAGACCAGAACGCTCAGTAAAATGATGGACCGTTCGGCCAATGAGCGCGGTACCGATATTGTTTCTCAGGCGGTGGCGGCTTTTGCAAAATCTTCGGTAGGCAAAACTTTTTTTAGAAAAGAGAAAATAGAACAGCAGCTGGCCGGCAAAGACTCTTTTGGCGATATTGACGAAGCGCAGGATAAACTGCAGTTGACTCAGCGGACCAGGGTCCAGAAAATAGAAAAATTAACTAAGAGCTTAAAAGAACAATATCAAAAGCTGGATGTTGATTCTAAAAGTATGCTCAAAGAATATTCTGATCTGTATACAAAAGTTATTACTACCAGTTCGGCGGCTGCTTCGGCGCGGCTGGATCTGCTGGAGAAAAAATTAAAAAATAAGGGCGTAACTAATAATCAATTATTTGAACTTAAATTACTGGTTAAGAATTCAATGCGCGGTTCACTGGTTAATCAGATAAAAGATGCTTTTTTTAAAAGAATGGTCACTACCGATATGGTTTTTGAGTGGACTTCCTCAACGCGTGGCCTCAATGAAATTATTGCCGGTATTATTAATAGTGATCTTTTAGGTGGCGTTGATTTTGGCAATTACGAGGGCGGCTTACAGGGTGCGGTCAATAAGGCGGGAGCTGAAGTTGCCAGGGAATTGCGGACAGTTTTAAAAGAAATGTTAGATCAAAAAATGACGGAGCGCTTGGTTTCGGAAAAAGTTTCACCAGAAGAGGTAAAAAAAGAGTTGAGCGATTATTTAAGTATCGCTAAAAGAATTGGCTTTAATGCGAATGAATATTTGCATAAATCCTGGAAAAAAACTTATATAGATGAAGGGCTCTTTGCTTTTACGCCACCGGCAAAAGATTCTTTAATTAATGCTCAGATGGGTAGTGGGCAGCAGCAAGAACAAGAAAAAGAGGTGGCCGAAGTTTTGCCGGAAAAAGAACAGACCGAAGAGTTTTATTTGGCTTCTTTGCGGGCGGCCTATATGTCTAAGGCACTCGGGCAGGGTTGGCGTTCTTCACTGCGGGCCGGTTATAAAATAAGAAAAGTTAAGAATAATATGATCAAGCTCGGGATCTATTATGATGAATTAAATGATAAGGTTAAAAAAGAAGCAGA
>CAYUXF010000129.1:0-2561 GCA_964448755.1 uncultured bacterium | reverse complement strand
GGATCTGTAGAAACACCGGCAATGGCCATGACATTAAAAGAGTGTGGGAAATTAGCTGTTACTAAACCGCTCCAGCTATTAGTGTCAGCCTGGTAAAAATTAATAGTGACCGCATTATTAACCTCTATATTTGTGCCGGCCAGAGAAGGATAATCAGCAAACAAACAATTTAGAAAAATTGTAGCACAGAGTATTATCATCAATGTTTTGATATAACTGCGCAAAGAAAACCCTCCCCGTTCAATATCTTTTATCGTCAACTGATGTTTAATATATGCCCTCTTTTTGCAAAAATATACATCGATTTTTCCTGTTGCTTTTTATAGCCAGCAATTGCAGTTAACTATATAATTATGTCATGCTGATCTATCAATTAAATATTGCCACTGCCAAAGAGCTGGCAGCGGAACTAGCTGCCATCAAATGCGATCCGCGCGGCATCAATATAATGAAAGAAAAACTCTCTCGTTATACAATTAAGTTAACAGATCTGCCCGGCTATCTCGGCTTGGTAATTAAAGAAACTGCACTCTCCTGCGGCGCAGAATGCGCCCTACCAGCCAACACAATTAAAGAACCAAAAAATAGTTATGATTTTATTTTGCTGGCCAATCAGCACCAGCTAAAAATAATTACTAAAAAATTAGCAGTACAAGCCTTTCGTTCTTTAGTTGAAATAAGTTCCCATTTAAATAAATTAACTAGAGAACTCCCATTTAAAACACCTAAGATTATGGGTATTCTCAATACTACTCCGGATTCTTTTTCTGACGGCGGGCACTATCTGCAAACCGAGCAGGCCTTAGAACATGTAAAAAAAATGGTCCGGGCCGGCGCCTCAGTTATTGATATCGGCGGCGAATCAACTAGGCCGGGATCACAAGAAATTTCAGTTAAAGAAGAACTACAGCGAACAATTTCTTCTATTAAAGAAATAAGAAAGAAATATCCCAAAGTCGTTCTCTCTATAGATACGACCAAAAGCAAAGTAGCCGAAGAAGCGGCCAAATGCGGCGTCAAAATAATTAATGATATCTCTGGACTGACCCGTGACCCCAAGATAGCTAAAATAGCGGCAAAATATAACTGTCGGCTGATTTTAATGCACCGTAGCGGCAATTCCCAGGTCATGCAAGAAAAAACGACTTATAATGATCTGCTCAAAGATATCCTGACTTTTTTGAATAATTCCGCCGAACAAGCAATGGCTGCCGGCGTAAAAAAAGAAAATATCATTATCGATCCCGGTATCGGTTTTGGCAAAACAACAGAACAGAATCTCTATTTAATTAAACAGCTCAGCGCTTTTAAAGCTCTCGGCTATCCGGTCCTTTTAGGCGCCTCCAGAAAATCGGTCATTGGCAATATTTTAAAAAATCGTCCGGACGAAAGAACTGCCGGCACAATTGCCACGTCACTTGCCGGCTATTTGGAACAGGTCGACTATCTGCGTCTCCATGATATTAAAGAAAATAACGACGCTTTAAAAATTTTCAACAGTATTTACGGAGCTTAAATGGTCACTGTTTTTTTAGCGCTTGGCTCAAATTTAAAGAACAGAGAAAATAATCTGCGCCGAGCGGTTAAAGAAATAGGACGGTTGCCCGACACGCAAATAAAAAAAGTCTCGCGCTTTTACCAAACCGCGCCGGAAGGTTTTCTCGACCAGCCGCTTTTTCTCAATGCCGCGGTCAAAATAACCACAAAAATACCGCCGCTGGAGCTATTAAACAGTTTAAAAAAAATAGAAAAAAAGATCGGCCGGGAAAAAACCTTTCACTGGGGCCCGCGGCTTATTGATATTGATATTCTGTTATACGGTAATCTACAAATAGAATTGCCAGAACTGAGCATTCCCCATCCCAAAATGCATCAGAGAAGTTTTGTTCTCAAACCGCTCTTACATCTTGCGCCACTGGCCAAACACCCGGTCTTAAAAAAAAGAATTTACGCGCTTTACTTGCGGTTAATTATAAATTGTTTTCTAAAAAGAATAGTGTTAAAAATACGCCATGGAAAATAAGTTATCAATAAATTCATCCTCATTAGAAGAAACAGATACTATTGCCAAGCTGCTCTCCGAACAGCTCTTGCCGGGAATGGTCATTGCCCTAAATGGCGACCTGGGCGCCGGCAAAACTACATTCATTAAAGCACTGGTTCGCTATCTCGGCTCGCCAGAAATTGTCACCAGTCCAACCTTTACTATTTTAAATATTTATAGCGGAAAACTACCTGTCTACCATTTTGACTTTTATCGATTAGAAACCGTAGATGATATAGAAAATATCGGCGGCAGTGAAATGATCCCCTCCTCAAAAGGAATTACCCTAATTGAATGGGCCGAAAAAATTAAAGAAGTTTTGCCGGAAAAACTTTTAACAATCAACATTAATTATCGCAATGAGTATGCCAGAGAATTTAATTTTATTTCTACCGACCCGTCAATTTCCCTGGAAAGGATCGATCAACAATGGCGGTTCTAGGTCTTAACTGTGCTACGGAGAATATTTCGCTGGCGATCCTTCACAACGGACAGATCACCGAGAAAAATCTAACGT
>CAYUXF010000128.1:0-2642 GCA_964448755.1 uncultured bacterium | reverse complement strand
AAATGGCCTACTCTTTTTCCGGTCATTTAAAAAAATTTAAAGATCTTAAATTTGATATTATTCATTCACATACCCCTTTTACACTAGGTATGTTGGCACTTTTTTTGGCTAAACAGCATAAGATCCCAATGGTCCATACCTACCATACGCTTTTTTCAGAATATCTTCACTATTTTCCCTTTACTAAAAATATCAATCTTTGGATCGTAAAGAATGCCAGTAAAAAATATTGTAAAAAATGCGACTTGATAATTTGTCCTTCGGAGAGTATGCGGCAGGAGCTGCAGAACTATGGCGTTAATCAAGAAATAGACATTGTACCGACTGGAGTGGCAGATGATTTTGCAAAAAACATTGAAGATAGTTCTTTGTTTAGAAAAAATAAACAAATACCTGAGGATATTCAGGTCATTGTCTATGCCGGCAGAATTGCTAAAGAAAAAAACCTGGAGTTTCTTTTAAAAGTTTATCGTGAAGTTTTGAAAGTTCGCGAGCATATTTTATTTGTTGTGCTAGGTGATGGTGATAATAAAAAAAATATTGAGAAAATGGCGTCCGATCTTAAAATAGACCATAAGATGAGATTTACCGGCTATGTTGCAGATAAAAAAGAGCTGGCTAGTTGGTACGCACTGGCGGATGTTTTTGTTTTTTCTTCTATGACAGAAACGCAAGGCCTGGTTATTTTGGAGGCCATGTCTGTTGGCACGCCGGTTGTGGCAATTAACGCTATGGGTGTTTCTGATATTATTGCCGATAATTTAGGCGGTTATGCCAGTTCGCCAGATGTTATGGAATTTGCCTTGAAATTAATGCGTTTACTGAGCAGTAAGGAAATGCGCGCTCTTAAAGGGCAGGAAGCGTTAGCCAAAGCAGCAATTTTAGATATGAAACACATGGCCAACCGGATGATTGTTAATTATCAAAGATTGATCGATGTTGCTACCAAAGTATAAGTTTTTTTCTAATATTGCCCTGACAACAGCCTGTAATTTTCTCTGTAATAATTGTCAGCTTTGGCAGCAGGAAGAATATGTTTTTCCGTTTGAGCGTGTCTTGACGGCCGCGGCAAATTCTTTTGTAGTTAACTTGTGTGGTGGCAATCCGCTGTTGGCGCCGGAGTTGCCGGCGGTCCTAAAAGAACTTAAAAAAAATAATAAGAAAATTCTTTTAACTATCAACGGATTGGAACCGGTTTCTCTGGAAAAAAATATTTATCATTATATTGATTTACCGGTTATTTACCTGCCAGCGCCAGATCAGGCTTCTCTGATAGAGGAGACGGGACTTGATAGTTATCAGGATTATCTTCATCTTTTTGATTATTTTGCCGAGCAAAAGAAAAAATATCTGGTGGTTCTGCCGGTCAATGAGATCAATATTGAGAACCTGCCAGATCTTTATGAGCTGGTTTGCCGGCAAAAAAAAGGACTATTGCTCCTTGTTGACAGAACTTCCCCAAAAAAAGAGTTGAAAGATCACTTGCGGTATTATGCGGCTAAAAAAACGGTGCTGTTAATTAAAGAAAAGAAAAGGATAACCGCAGAATATTGTCAGGGGGTTGTGCCGGAATTGGAATTGTTCTCGCTGCAGACAATGCATTGTTTTATTAAATTGTTCGCTAACCTATATCTTTGATATAATTGCTTAAATCTTTCAGGGGGTAATTATGCCTAAAGTAAATAAAAAAAAATTAGAAGAGATGTCCAAGTCTAAATACGGCAAATATACACCGCCGGCAGAAAATAAATTTATGGCTGGTTTTTATAATCTTTTTTTAAAGAAAAGTTTACTGCGGGCTTCTTTGGAAAGCGGTATAACCGCCGGTGTAGTTGTTTACTGGTTTTTAACTAAAGCCTTGCTGCCGGTTTTTTGCTGGTTTGGTTATCTTTTTTTTATTGGTCTGGCTGGTTATTTTTACTGGGGAAATGAGAAAAAGCGTCTTGGCCGTGAAATGCAAAAAACTGAAGCGGAACTTCAGGGTATTTATGAGGAGATCCAGGAACGTAAAAAGTTTTTTGAGGGGTTAAGAGAACAGTTTAACCGTTCTAAAAATTAAATCAGTTCAATAAAATTCTTTAGTATTTGCAGGCCTGTCCGGCCACTTTTTTCCGGGTGGAATTGAACGCCAAAAATATTTTCTTTGTTTACAGCAGAACAAAAATCTAGACCGTAACTGGTCGTGCTAATACAGTCTTTGGCAGATTTTGGTTTAACATAGTAAGAGTGGACAAAATAAACCTGGGCCGGGGCAGGTAGTTCTTTAAAGAGTTTTGTTTCACGCGTTTGTATAAGATCATTCCAGCCCATATGCGGGACTGTTAAGTCAGAAGGAAACGCACTGTCGTTTCTGAAATAAAGAACCTTGCCCGGTATCAAGTCTAAGCCGCTGGTCTGACCGTGTTCTTCGCTGCTGGTCATTAATAACTGCATGCCTAGACAGATGCCGAGCAGTGGGCGTTGTTCTTTGGCATATTTTTGGAGGATGTTTATTAGCTGGAGTTTTTCTAAATTTTCCATGGCTTGTGCAAAAGCACCGACGCCAGGGAGAATTAATTTTTTGGCGTTTAAAATAGAGCATTCATCTGAGGTAATTATCGCTTGATGTCCAAGATGCTCGACAGCTTTTTGGACCGAACGCA
>CAYUXF010000127.1:0-2772 GCA_964448755.1 uncultured bacterium | reverse complement strand
CCAACAGCTTTTAAACTGTTTACTTATAAGCTAAAATCTAGCCAATGTATTCTCTATCATTAAAGAACCAACGTGTCAGACGCTCTATTTTTCTAATTATAATACTGACAGTTCTCGTCCTGGCGGTAGCGACCCGCTCTCAGCAGTTGGTGCTCTTTATTATTACTTATCATACCGGCATTCTCTTCTCCGCCGTCGGCGTGCTAATTGTTGCGCTCGGACTGCAGAAAAAACAAAATGATATCCTCAAAGAAAATGACCGCCTCTACCGCGAATTACAAAAGAAACAAGCCCTCATTAATAGAGATCTGGAAATGGCCCGCGCCCTGCAGCAAGGCATTTTAAAAGAAAAACTGCCCGTTACTAAAAAATTTGAAATAGCGGCGGAATGCCGGCCGGCGGAAAAAATAGGCGGCGACTTCTATAGTATTAAATTATTAGAAAACGAACTCCATTTTTTTGTCGGCGATGTGTCCGGTCACGGCATCTCTTCGGCTTTAATCATGTCCCTAACCCACGGCTTAATTAACGAAATTGCCGCCAACGAAACATCACCGGCTAAAATTCTGCACAAAACAAATTATTTACTCTGCAATTATTTAGAGAACAATATTAATTATGTCACGCTCTTCTACGGTAAAATAGACTTGGCCACCAACAAACTGACCTACTGCAACGCCGGACACCCGCCAGCGCTGTTATATCAAAAAAATAAAAATAAATTTTTAAAACTGGCCAACACCTCTTCGATCCTCGGCACGTTTAACGACAGCAAGTTTAAGAGCCACACCCTGCTTTTAAATAAAAACGATAAATTAATTATCTACACCGACGGCTTCATTGAATTAAAAGATCACGGGCACCAGTTAATTAAAGAAAATCTCTTTTATAAAACTATTGAAAAAAACATTGAACTCAGTCCGGAAAAATTAAAACAGCTCGTTTATGGGGAAATTTCACAGCAAGCCGACACGCACAACGACGACCTCAGCCTGGTCGCCATAAAAATCAATCAGTAATTTTTCTTTTTTTAGCCTGACGCTCCGCCGCCTGCCGACACTGTTCCAGCGCCTTATTAATGACCCGGTGGATACCAACTTGCGAGAGTTTGAAGCGCTTGGCCAATTCTTTTTGTTTAATATTGTCCAGCATATAAAGCCGGAGGATCTTCCTATCGCGAAAAGAAAGCATCTCCATGACCTCACGCAAGAAAAGCGTATTATCTATATTGTCCTCAAAATCGGTAGTCTCTTTCTGCCGGCTTTTGTTATCAATGAGATTATCCTTAGCATCAAAGGCACTGCCGCCGCTGACATCGCGATCAACATTGATCATGGAGCAATTGCTGATAACCTCGGTGGTTTCCAGAATTAATTCTTCACTTAAACCGAGCCCCTGCGAGATCTCTTTAATTGTCGGTGACTGCCCTTTATGGCTTTGCGTATAACTTTGAATAAAGTCATTGATGTCGTTATTTATTTTATAATAACGGCGCGGCACCCTGATCATTTTAAAATTATCCCGAAAATAATGGCGGATCTCGCCGATAACTTTTTTTAAAATATACGCCATGTGCTCATCGCCGCCCTGGTCCTCATAGTCATCTATAGCTTTTAAAAGACCGACCAGCCCGACTTGCTTAATATCGTTATAGCTCTCGCCTAGCGAAACGAACTTCTTGGCGACAATATAGACCAGCGGACAGGCCTCTTCAATAATTTCGTCGCGGATCTTTTTATTTTTCTTTTGGCGGTATTCCAGGAGCAGTTCTTTAATTTTATGGTTATCCATCCGTTTTTTCCCCTCCCGAAAAGTGTATCATGTTTACAAAGCTCCTTCAAACAATGTATAATTTTTACAGTACTCAAGGGGCAATAAGGGAGCAAAATAAATGGAAGCGACACTCAAAATAACATCTAAAATACGCCGCAATATTCCCGTGCTGACACTTGAGGGCGAAATAGATGTCTACACCTACCCTGACCTCAACCATACGCTACTTGACCTCATTAAAGAAGAAAAATACACCATTGTCATTGATATGGAAAAAGTAAAATATATCGACAGTACCGGCCTGGGCGTTTTAGCTAACAGCGCCAACAAAACCACACACAAAAACGGCCTCTTAAAAGTGGTCTGTACTAACCCGCAATTAATTAAGATCTTTTCGGTCTCCGGTTTAACTAACAAAAATTTACGGATCTACAAAACCATTGACGCCGCCTTAAAAGATAAAAAAAGCTAATGGCTGAAAAAAAAACTAATCCACTGGTAGAACTAAAAATACCGGCCAAAGCGGAAATGCTCAGCATTGTCCGTTTTGCACTCGCTAATATTGCCGCACAGCTGGATATTGGCAGTGAAGAAATTGAAGATATGAAAATCGCCGTCTCGGAGGCCTGCACTAACGCCGTGCAATACGCTTACCCCAAAAAGAGCGCAGATAAAAATTACATTGTTATTAAATTTAAACCGCAAAAAGAGAGCCTGGAGATAATTGTTCAGGACAAAGGCTGCGGCTTTAATGCCAAAAAACCACCCAAAAGAGAACTCCACGACGAAGATATTCACATGGGGCTGGGGATCGTCTTTATGAAAAACCTCATGGACAAAGTCTCGATCTCTTCTGCCAAAGGCAAAGGGACTACCGTCAAAATGGAAAAGTTCTTTAAATAACTCACCAGAAGCTCCCTTAGACATTTTGATAAGATCAGGGCATTACCAAGCCTCAATACATCGCTCCGCGCAACAGAGGTTGGCATTGGCAAGCCT
>CAYUXF010000126.1:0-2788 GCA_964448755.1 uncultured bacterium | reverse complement strand
AAAATTATCTTGCGATTTTAGCAGAAAGAGAAAAATAGTTAAAACTTGTTAAATAGGTTTTGCTAATGCCTTTTATGCCCTATAGGCGGATAATGAGAATGTTCTAAATATCTTTAATTATTGTTAATTTATAATGAACAGCAATTAACCATCTGGTTGAAAACGTCTTGACTTTTGTGGTAAAATTAACGTCCTTTGCGGAAAGCAAGATCGGGTGGTGGGTATGCCATTTTATAAAGTTGTTTCTAATTACGAATATAATTTTAGATTAAGCGCTGAAAGCTTGAGATCGCGGGTGGAGTATATTTACAAAGAGGCCCTAAATACAGATAAATTAAAATTTATTATAGATAATGCAATAGACAATAATAAAGAGTATGCTCTTCTTTTGTTAAAGCCTGGCCGGCATAAAAAAATAAAAAATGAGAATCTGACCAAAAAGAATCTCAGCTTAATAATGGAAAATGTTTTTAAGACTGGCTGGGAACTGAATAATGTCGTGGCTTATGACAGCTCTCTTGTCAGTGAAGAAATATTGAAACAGCACTATCCTCAGTTTTGGCTGGGTGTTGGCAAAAACATAGCAGAGCTTTTAAATGAAGATGAGAAAAAAGTTTTGACAGATATTTACGGCACAGAAAATGCTAAAAACAAGATAATTCACGTTTTAGATATTGTCAAAAGCGGCGGCGACGCAGAGATCATTGCGGATCTTTGGACCAAACATAAAAATGGAAAATATTCACTGAAAAATAAAATAAATGTTTTAAATGAAGGAAACCCCTGTCCTATTTGGGGGAAAAAGAGGGTTCTTTTGATTGATAAGAGCAGCAGACGGACTTTTCATGGAAAGACCATGGCCGAAATATTTCAAAATGTGCCGGAAGAGAAGTTCTTTATTTATAATGGATATGTCAGTCATATGGTAGAGCGTTTTACCAGACCGGGTGAGAAAATTTTAATTATGTTATTTGCTAGAGGTTTTTATTCTGGTTATACACCAAAGGCCTTTCGCGATTATGTTGTTTCAGTTCTCAGAGATACATTGGCCAGATTTCATGATTCAAAGACAGGTAATAAAAAAATGTTCTTTAATCATGAAGAGACGTTTGTGCATTGCACCGACCCTGCAAGTAAAGGTATTGATCATTTTTGGCGAGAGATCAGGGCCTGGCTCCCAGACAAGGCATACCAGGAAATATATCAATATTTTCAGCCCGAACGCGGTGTAGATGTTTCTCGTGATATTTTTTTTGAGTGGATGGAGAAATATAGAAATGGCACATATTCAGCCAGAAATAATCAGCGCAAGTTTAAATTCAAAGAGGCTTATTTTGCCAGAAAAGAAGATGTTCTTAAGATCAAGGAAAAAGAAAAATATATTTTGTGGAAGAAAGGGAAAGAGATCCTAACTAAAGGGCTAGTTGTTAATCTTTTGCCCGCCGGTGGTACGGGTGGCCGCTTTTTTGGCTATAGTACGCCGGAGTATGAAAGAATAAAAATAATTGCTGAAAAATTTGAATATGATCAGCGGCAGATCTCTTCTCTAGAGGCGCGGCTGCGCTTTTATTTAAAAGAGGGTTTTTTAGTGAATATTCCAATTATGTGCAGTGATAAAAATAAAGATTTTATGGCCAAAGAAGTTAAGAAGATCGTTAAAAGAGTTGGCTATCCGGAAAATTTAATCAGCTTTTATTTTCAGGTCGGCCTGCCGAGGTTTAATCCGACTAAGTCTGATGTTCTGGAATCTGATAAATTTAAAGAAGAGTTTTTAGGTAAAGAACTTGGCAATAAAAAATTAAAAAATATTGAAAAAGAACGATTGGTTTATCAAAAAATAGCGGAGAACGGCACACCGGGCGATTATTTTCGCAACGACAATGGCGAGATAGAGACCAAAGCACCAGGCAGTATCTCTACATTAACTTCTTATATTATCAATGGTCATTTTCGCAAAGCATTACTGGGTAATGCTGAATTTTTAATGATCGCCAATGGCGAAGACCTGGGTGCGATAGTTGATCCTGTTAAAATAGGCTATTTAATGGAGCAAAAAGCTGATTGTCTCGCGGTGGTAACGGAGAGCCAGGGCGACCGCGGCAGTATTGTAAAAAATGAAAACGGTGAGCTTTTTATTGCACAGGCGGAGCAGCTGCCAAATTCTTTAAGTAAAGCAGAGCCTTTGCTGGCTAATGTTAATAATATTTATATTAAAACAAGGGCGCTTCTTGCCCTTTTGGGAGTGACCAGAGAACAATTTTTGAAACTGAATAAATACCAAATATTAGAACTAGTTCAGGAAAAGATCATTAAGAAACTCGATCCGTCGGTAGAGATCAAGCCGGTGCCGGTAGATGACAATAATATTAGATTTTGCGGTCAATTTACTCTGCCCGATGAGGATATTGTCAATTTAATGAAGACGGTTTTTGTTTATGAAGAGCGCGATAATGCTTTGTATCAAATGAAAAAAGAAAATGATATCCCCGAGATCAATAAGAGAATAAAGCAGTTGCTTTATAATGAGGTTTCTGGTCTATTTAATAATAAAAAATATACTGTTATTAAACAGCCGACAGGTAATTATGAACTTTATATAAATGAAGAGCTGTTTTTGCGCATAAAAAAAGAGGATGCAGTTTCTCTGACTAAACTTGGTTTGAGCGAAAAAGAGAGGCGCTTTGTCAGAAAATTAATATATAAAGTTAGATTTTTAACTGCCGGGGCTATTTCTAAGCTATAGCCTTTGTCGGGCATTTTTCCTGGCAGATGCCGCAATTAGTACATT
>CAYUXF010000125.1:0-2792 GCA_964448755.1 uncultured bacterium | reverse complement strand
AACTAACCCCTTATAACATAGAATATTATTTATTTTAACATAATCTTATTATTAATCCGATATTTTATGTTTTTTCTCTCCCACTCAAGAGGAGGGGCTGGGGGTGGGGTCATATTCCTAGGCATGACGCAACAAATACCCCGCCCAGTTATCTATTAACGTTTTATCCTCTATTTTTAGTTTTTCATCTAAAAATCTCTGTTCTATCTCTTCACAATGTTCAGCACCGATACCGCTAATTATTAAATAACCGCTCTCTTTTAATAACCCTTTTATTTTACTCAAATTATCGGCAATTAGTGTTGAGAGTAAATTGGCCACAACTATCTCATATTTATTATTATCTTTATAAGAATAAATATCCGCCTGAAAAAAATTACAGGTATCAAGAGCGTTGAGCTTTTGGTTCTTAATAGCATACGCCACTGAGCTTTTATCGTTATCAAAACCTTTGATATTTTTCACACCAAGTCTAGCGGCTAAAATGGCCACAATACCGCTACCTGTGCCGATATCGAGCAAAGAAATATCTTTCACATCATTTAAATTATTTAAAACATTATAAAGTTTACCTAAGCAATAAGCCGTAGTGGCGTGATGGGCGTCGCCAAAGGCCTGCAGCGGTAAAAGTTTAATAATATATCGGTATTTCTTATCCGGCAGAGCATGACCGTCAATAACCACAAAAAGATCTTCGTTTATCTCGCGGCCGGCATACTCTTCATACCATTTATTAAGATAACTTTCCGTGTTTATTTTTTTAGCAGTAAAAAGATCGGCGGAAAAAGTTTCCTCTAATATTTTTATATTCTTCATATAACCAATGAGGCATTTTTTGCCATTCAGTTTAGTTTCACAGAGAGCAATACAGCCGAGTTCCGGCAAAATAGCAGAAAATTCAGCAAAAAGTTCGGGCGGAATATCAAACGTAACTTCGTAAAAAGCGTTCTCTTTCAAAATAAGCTTTACTCTTCTAAAAAATGACCCATGCGCTCTTTTTTAGTCTGGAGATATTTCTTGTTATGTTCGGTCGGCTTAATAATATTCGGCACCCGTTTTAATATCTTAATACCATAACCTTCCAGACCGACAATTTTGCGCGGGTTATTCGTAATAAGTCTAATAGATTTAACACCGAGCTCATGTAGTATTTGCGCACCAATGCCGTAATCGCGCAGATCTTCATCAAAACCAAGCTTAACATTGGCATCTACCGTGTCATGGCCGCCATCCTGTAAATGATAGGCCTTTAATTTATTTAAAAGACCAATGCCGCGCCCCTCCTGGCGCATATAAAGCAATATCCCTCTGCCCTCTTGTTCAATTAGTTGCAGGGCGTTCTCTAGCTGCGGACCGCAGTCACAGCGCAGTGATCCGAGTACATCGCCGGTCAAACACTCAGAATGGACGCGCACCAACACATCTTCGCCATTGCCGCGCTCACCTTTTAATAAGGCCAGATGTTCTTCGCCGCTAATTTTATCTTTAAAAGCAAAGGCCTTAAAATCACCATACTTTGTCGGCATATTGACCTCGCTGGTCTTCTCTATTAAAGACTCTTTCTGCACGCGGTAAGCAATTAAGTCTTTTATCGTGTAAATATTTAGGCCGTGTTCTTTCGCAAAAATTTCCAGGTCTGCCATTCTGGCCATTTCGCCGTTATCTTTAATAATTTCACAAATAACGCCGGCCGGTTTGGCGCCTGCCAGTATGGCCAGGTCAACGGCCGCTTCGGTATGGCCCGCTCTTTTCAACACACCACCCTCTTTGGCAATTAAAGGAAAAATATGCCCCGGGCGATTGAGATCCGCAGGATTAGAATTATCGTCTAAAATAACTTCAATAGTTTTGGCCCGGTCGGCGGCAGAAATACCGGTACTGACGCCAAATTTAGTCGCGGCATCAACAGAGACAGTAAAGGCGGTCCCTTTGGGATCCTCGTTCTTGGTCACCATACTGCGGATATTGAGCTTCTCGGAAATTTCTGTCGTAATTGGCATACAGACCAGACCGCGGCAGTGCTTGATCATGAAATTGATCTTCTCTTTATCGACAAACTCAGCGGCAAAAAGCAGATCGCCTTCGTTCTCACGGTTCTCGTCATCGACGACGATGATCATCTTCCCGGCGCCGATCTCTTTAATTGCCTGTTCTATCTTCTTCATAGGACCAGTAATATACTAGATTTGAGCTTAAAATTACAGTTGTATATTTTACTTCTCACCCTCAGGGGGAGTGGCAAGTATTCCCCCGCTTTAAGGTCACAATTTGTGACCTTAAAGCTTCTTGTTCTTGCTTATTTAACTGAAACATAAAATCTGCCGGAAATCGTTCTATATTCCTTTTTACTGCTTGATTTAATACTTTTACTTGAACATCATATAATTTAGCCAGATCTCTATCCAGCATAACTTTCTTACCGCGAATTAAAAATATTTTATTTTCAATGATCTCAATATTTGTTATCTCCGACATTTCCAACGCTCCTTGAATCTTCTTGATATCAATAGAACGTTATACACTGAAAATTTGTTTCACTATTTTCTCCCCCTCAGCCCGGCAGGGCAAAGCAAGGGGGAGTCTCGCCGCAGGCGAGGAGGGGGTTTGCTCCCCTCTCCAGGCTTGGAGAGGGTGGCCGTAGGCCGGGTGAGGCATCCCTTCCCCGGTGGCCGGGGAAGGGGGACCATGAACCCGAGTAATGCGAGTGGTTCATGGTGGATGGGGAGAGCTTTGACCTTACCCCAGCATAAACTTATTGATATTTTTTTTATTGGTTGCGTTTTTCTGAACGA
>CAYUXF010000124.1:0-2951 GCA_964448755.1 uncultured bacterium | reverse complement strand
GATACTTTTTATATGCAGGAAAATAAAAAACTTTTAAGAACACATACTTCGCCGGTCCAGATCCGTTTAATGGAAAATAGTCAGCCGCCAATCAAACATATTATGCCGGGACGTGTGTACCGCTGTGATTCAGATGTAACACATTCGCCTGTTTTTCATCAGGTCGAGGGTTTGTTGGTAGATAAAGATATTACTTTTGGCGATCTCAAAGGGACGCTGGAATACTTTCTGCACCGGATGTTCGGACCGGAGCGCAAGGTGCGTTTTCGTAATTCTTACTTTCCTTTTACCGAGCCGTCGGCTGAGGTCGATGTAGAGTGTTTTATGTGTAAAGGTGCTGGCTGTTCGCTTTGTAAGCAGACCGGCTGGATAGAGATCATGGGCTGCGGTATGGTCGACCCCAATGTGTTTGACGCGGTCAAATACGACCATACTAAATACAGCGGGTTTGCTTTTGGTATGGGCGTTGAGCGGATCGCCATGCTCAAGTACGGCATTAAAGATATACGTCTTTTGTATGCCAGCGATCTGCGGTTTTTGAAGCAGTTTTAAACTCCTCTCCCCGCTGTCGTGGTTGGAGACACTCTGCGTTTGTAACCCCTCTCCAAAATTGGAGAGGGGCATGAAGTAAAAGTTAATTTATAAAGAATAAATGGTTAAAGAGGAAGTGTTTTTATGTTAATACCTATTAAGTGGCTTAGAAATTATATAGAGATCGATCAGTCGCCCGAAGAGCTGGCGGTCTTGATCAATAGCCATGTTTTGGAAGTGGAAAGTGTTTATCATCCCGGCAAAGAGATCAAAGGTGTTGTGGTTGCCGAGATCAAAGAGGTGGCGGCTCATCCCAATGCCGATAAACTGCATCTTTTAAAAGTTAACAATGGTAAAGAAGAATTTCAGATAGTCTGCGGCGCGCAGAACGTGGCGCCTAATAAAAAGATAGCGCTAGCTCAGCTGGGCGGCGAATTACCGGGCGGGTTTAAATTAAAGCCGGTTAAAATTCGTGGTGTGGAGTCTTGTGGCATGTGCTGTTCAGAAAAAGAACTAGGGCTCGCGGCAGAGTCTGAGGGCATTCTTTTATTGCCAGATGATGCGCCGCTCGGCGAGGATTTTGTTAAGTATTACGGTCTTGATGATGTTGTCCTTGACCTGGCTATTCTGCCTAACCGCGGCGATCTGCAGTCAATTACTGCCATTGCAATCGAACTGCACGCCTCTACCGGCGCCCCTTTAAAATTGCCGGCAATTAAAAATGCTTCGACAAGCTCAGTAACCGCTGGTAAGAATTTTAAGAAAATTGATATTAAAATAGAGGCACCGGAGCTTTGCGGCCGTTATATGGGTTGTATCCTCGATAATGTAGAGATCAAAGATTCGCCGGAGTGGCTGCAGCAGAGTTTGCAGTCTGTCGGTTTGCGCCCGATCAATAATGTTGTTGATATCACTAATTTTGTACTTTATGAGCTTGGTCAGCCGCTGCATGCTTTTGACTACGATCAGCTTGCCGGTGGTAAGATCATTGCCCGCCGAGCAAAAAAGAACGAAAAATTTATTTCCTTAGAAGAGAAAGAATATCAATTGACCGAAGAGATGCTAGTCATTGCCGACGTTGAAAAGCCGGTGGCGCTGGCTGGTGTGATGGGCGGCATAAATTCCGGGGTCAGTGAGAAGACTAAAACAATTTTACTGGAGGCGGCCTGGTTCGATCCTGTTTCTGTTCGCAAAACATCGCGCGCTACAGCGCTGCGCAGTGATTCCTCAATGCGTTTTGAAAAAGCGGTCAGTTATGACGGTGTAGAAAATGGTTTTTACCGCGCCATTGAACTTTTTCAGGAGTTAGCGGGCGCTCAAGTAGCTTCGCAAATAGTTGATCTGGATCCGGGCAGGCCGCAGCCGGTGGTTATTGAGCTGGCGCTGACAAGAGTTAATAAAATACTAGGCACGAATATCCCTGATGATGAAATGATCTCTATTTTAAAAAGACTGCAGTTCGTTGTAGAGCAAAAAGATAACTTGTTAAAAATAACTGTGCCTGCCGCTCGTATTTATGATGTTACACGCGAGGCGGATCTGATAGAGGAAATTGCCAGACACATTGGTCTGGAAAATATTCCGACGACTATCCCGACAGTCACATTGAAAAAGAAAAAAGAGAATAAAAAAGAACAGGTTTTAGAGATCGTACACGGTGTTTTAAGAGCGGCCGGTCTGAACGAGACCTATTCTTATTCGATGACCGATCCCGATATTTATAAAAAGATCGGTGTCAGCGAAAAATTTAATAATGAGCAGGTGATCGGCAATCCTATATCTGTGGAAGAATCTGTCATGCGTCAATCGCTCTTGCCGCAGCTTTTAGTGGCGTTAGAAAAAAATATTGCCCGCAAAGTAGAAGATGTGAAACTCTATGAGATCGGCAAAGTCTATGCCGGCGAGCAAGAGGTTAATAAGGTTGCCGGACTGGTTTATGGTGATATTGAAAGAGGCGTGCTCTCTAAACAGGAGCTACGCAGTGTTGATTTTTATTATTTGAAAGGTGTGCTGGAGAATATTTTTGAGCAGGTCGGTCTCGATCTAAAAAAAGTAGCCGCTTCCGGTTCTAAATTCTTTCACCCCGGTAAGTCTCTCGATGCCAAAGGGATACTTGATCTTGGCGAAGCACATCCGGCCATAGTTAAAAAGCTCGGCTTAAACAGAAAAGTATATTTGTTTGAACTGGATCTCGATAAACTGGTCCAGTTTGGCTCTTTTGTCAGAGTTCAGCAGGAGCTGGCTGTTTATCCGTCATCGCGCCGCGATATTGCTTTTATGGTAGATAAGAAATATACCAGCGCGCAAATAGAACAGCATATAGAAAAAACCGCCGGTGATATTTTTGAAGAGGTTACTCTTTTTGATGTTTATCAGGGTGAGAATGTTCCGGAGGGGAAAGTTTCACTGGCTTATTATAT
>CAYUXF010000123.1:0-2994 GCA_964448755.1 uncultured bacterium | reverse complement strand
TCCAAGCGCTATTTATTGTATGCGGTATTACTGGGTTTTGTTCTGGGTGGGTATCTTGGCGCACTGGCGGTGGTGCACTCTTTTTTTAGATACGAGCCGGAACTTTTTATGGTGATCAATTCGCTGGCGGTCGTTTTGGCTGCTGTTGGTTTTGGGCCGCTGGAAAAAGCGCTGCAACAATGGACCGATAAAGTTTTTTATAAAAAAAGAGCGGGTTATCACGAAACGCTCAAAGCACTGCTCAATCAGATGATCTCTTGTCTGGATCTTAAACGTCTGACCAAATTGATAGTGGATACTATATATAATGAAGTCAAAGTAGAATCGCTGGCAATTTATATTAAAGATGATGCCGCTAATTGTTTTTTGCTCAAAGGGCAGCGCTGCCGCAATGAATTCAGCCGCAAAGTTATTAAACTGGAGAACGAACTGGTCAGTTATTTTCAGCAAACTAATAATGTCATAATTAGAGAAAAGTTAAAAAAAGAAGACACCATTAAAAATATTTTAGCCGCTAAAAAGGTCGCCGTAGTGGTCCCTTTTTATGAAGAAAACAAACTGGCCGGCTTTCTCTTGCTGGGTGAAAAACTTTCCGGTGAACCTTATTTAAAAGAAGATGTTAATTTGTTAGAAGCTATTGGCCGGCAGGCGGTCATTGGTCTGCAAAATGCCCGGCTCTATGAATCAACACAAAATAAATTAAAAGAACAAAATTCGCTTTTAGAGGTCGGCCGCTTGATCAGCTCGACGCTTGATTTTAAAAAAGTCATTAACGATATTATTAAGATCGTTGTGGAAATTGCCGCGGTGGACAGAGGTATCTTGTTTTTGTATGACGATAAAAAAAAGCAGCTCTTTTCGGTGGCCGGCTACGGCGCTTCTGCTAAAAAAGATATGGAGGGCATTGTTCTCAAAGTAGAGGATTCTATTTTGGGACGGATCTTTAAAGAGGGGAAGCCGGTCTATGTGCCGCAGGTAACCAGAAATACCGACTATGTCAGGCGTTTGGGTGCTAAGGCTTATCTGGCACTGCCCATGAAAGCAAAAGATACGGTGATCGGTCTGCTGGCGATAGATAATGTAAAATCTGAAAAGCCTTTAACCAATTTAAATAAAGACTTTTTGGCAACACTGGCTGGTCAGCTGGCGGTAGCTATTGATAATGCCCGGCTCTATGATGATGCTAAACGAAAAGTTAAAGAGCTCTCATCTTTAAATAAAGATATCTTGAAATTACAGGCTCATAATGAAAATATGTTAAAAACACTGCCTTCCGGTGTTTTGTCTTTTAATAATGCCGGCAAGATAAGATCTTTTAATCCAATGGCTGAACAGATCACCGGGTTAAGAGCTGCTGAAACAATTAACAAGAACTATCGTGAGTTGTGGGCCGGCTTTCCGGCGCTGCTAGCCGCTTTTTCCAGCGAATGTTCAAATAAAGAAATTTTATTTAAGGACATAAATGGCAAAAAGAAGCCGCTTACGGTCAGCACTAAAAAACTTATTGATAAAGCGGGCCGTAAGATCGGCTTACTTTCGGTCATTACCGATATGACAAACATTAAAGAACTGGAGACACAGGTCCGTCGCTCGGATAGGGTTTCGGTTTTGGGGACGATGGTGGCGGGTATAGCGCATGAAATTAAAAATCCGCTGACATCAATGAAACTCTTTGTGCAGTTAATGGAAGAGAATCAGCAAAACCCCGATTTTTGGCGCGAATATGGCGAGATCATTGCTGGAGAAGTTCTTCGCCTGGAAGAGATCGTTGAGAATTTCCTAGGGTTTGCCAGAGTTAAAGAGTCTAATATGGCGAGAAAGAACATTAAAGAATTGATCGAACATGTCTACCGTTTGGTGCGGACACAGTCTACGCAGGAGAATGTTGAGGTGGTTCTTGATCTGGCGGAAGATATTTATGTCAATGCCGACGAGCAAAAAATGACGCAGGTCTTTTTGAACTTAATTTTAAACGGTATTCAAGCTATGCCGGCAGAGAGAAAAAATAAGGGACGAGTTGTTGTTGCTGCCGATATAGACCAGGAAGAGAACCAGGCGGTCATTAATATTATAGATAATGGCAGCGGTATTTCTGAGGAAAACTTAGAAAAACTCTGGACGCCGTTCTTTACGACCAAACAGAAAGGCAATGGACTGGGGCTCTCTATTGTGCATAAAATAATAGAAGAACATGCCGGCAATATTTCGGTAGAGAGTGAAGTAGGTAGAGGTACGGTCTTTACAATTAAAATGCCGCTGATAGCTAAAAAGGTTAAACTGCCGGCGTAGATAAAAAAAGAAGATGGCTATGATAACTAAAAAAATATTTTATGGAGAAAAAACATTACGTGCCGGCTTGCGGATCTCTTTTTCGCTAAGTGATGTACTAGCTTTATTGCTAGAAATAATTCAAGATATTGTCCATGAAAAAAAAGCCTCTATTCAAGAAAATATTAAAAAATTCCGGAGCCAGGAGTATCTCTTTTTAAAAAAAAGTTTGGCGGCATTTAGTGCGGCTGAGAATGTCTGGGATCTGAGCAATAAGAAAGTACTTTACTGGCCGCTGGCTTTTTTGCGCCAGCTGGAGAAGTTAACGCCGCGGCAGGCGGAGAGTTTAAACCCATTGGTTTTAAAAGTTTTAAACGAGACTATAGTGCAGAGTGATCTTTTGGCTGAAAAACAGACGGCGCTTAAATTGACAATGTTTAAAGAACTTGCAGAATCGATCAATTTTAAAAATAAAAATGAAGCCGAATTGTTTTTTGATCAATTAGAGCGGGTTCTGGCTTATTTAGAAGTTTTAATTGAAAATTAAAGAGAGGCATAAAAAATGTTTTTAAATAAAAAAAATATCGCTGATCAAAAAGAAGAAAATATAGATGTTCTGCAAAGATCAACAAAAGAAAAAATAAAAGAAGAAAAAAAAGAAAAAATAAATGAAGAGATAAAAAAAATAGAGGATCTATCACATACGGGTATTAATAGAAGGGCATT
>CAYUXF010000122.1:0-3023 GCA_964448755.1 uncultured bacterium | reverse complement strand
GCCGCTTTACTGCCGATCATGTTCTTTATTTTCTGGTCTTCGATCTCCCGCGACGTTAGTGAACTGTAGGCGGTCTCCCGGCAGAGTTTTTGATAACTGGCCAGCCGTTCGGCGGCAAGCATCCCTTTGGCGATAGCCTCTTTAACGGCACAGTCCGGCTCTTGATTGTGCTGACAGTCGCTGAACCGGCAGTTGGCTGCTAAGGCTTCGATATCATGGAATGTCTGGCCGATATCGCCTGTTTCGATCTGTATCTCTCTTAACCCCGGTGTGTCTATTACAATGCCGCCTGTCGGCAGGACCATGAGCTGTCGTTCGGTAGTGGTGTGTCTGCCGCGGTCATCTTGGCGGATAGCGCTTGTTTTGAGCAGTTCCTCACCGGCGATCAAGTTGATCAATGTCGATTTGCCAACACCAGATGAACCCACAAAAACAGCTGTTTTGCCGGGCACCAGATAGTTGTTAAAAACTTTAACAGTCTCGCTGTTGTTGTTGCTTGTTGTTAAAATATCAACAAACGGGGCGTTCTCTTCTATTTCAGTTATCTTTTCCGCGACATCAACGCAGAGGTCTTTTTTAGTCAGGACGACAACCGGGGTGGCGCCGCTTTCCCAGGCGATAGTTAGATAACGTTCCAGACGCCGGACATTAAAATCGTTATTGAGCGACATGCAGATAAAGACGAAGTCGATATTGGCGACCAGAACCTGGGTTTGTTCTTTTGTTCCCGGTTCTTTGCGCTGTAGTTTTGTTCGGCGCGGCAGCAGATAATGGATAATTGCGTCGCCATCGGCGGCGCGGTCGCTGTTCAAGAGGACCCAGTCTCCCACAACAGGGAATTCGCTCTTGTTCTCTGCCAGGTAGGCGTATTTGCCCGATACTTTGGCCAGTACTTCGTCTTTAGCCGTCAGTACTTTGTAAATATTTTTATGCTGTTCTGATACGCGGCCTAAAGCTAATTCCGGATATTGTGCCGCTGTGTTTTTTGTAAGATCGTCTAAGCCAAGGTCTTCAATTAAATTAAATGACATTTTATTTCTCCAATATATAAATTTTTTTGATTGTTATAAAAGGATATCTTTCGCTCCACGCAGGGCGAGAAAGATATTTTAACTGAATGATATTAGACCGACTTTACCACGGAGAAAGAATAACATTTGCTAAAAGTAATTACAAGGGCGCTGTTTTTGTAAAAATAACAGCTGTTAATAAACGATATTTGTATGGATATTTAGTTCGGATATTTTTCTTTTAAATTTGTTGGTCAATTGTTCGTCCGTGTATTTATCAATAATGTTATTTTTGACGATCAATAAAGCTTTTTTTACTTTCTCAAGATCTTCCGGTCTGTTTTGATCTTTGATATCGGCATAAATTTTTAAAAGCCAGGTGTAGCATTTATTATCATTGACCATCCAGGCCAATTCAATTAAACGCTTAATGGCTTTGCCATAACATTGCCGATCTTTGCTGAGAATTTCTGCATTGGCATATAACCCGCGATATTTTTCTTTCATTGATTCAATTAATTTTTCGGGAGTTATTTCTTTATATTGCTTATGTAAATCTGCCATGCCATTTTCGTTGGCAATATATAACGTCAAAGGATTGAGATCCTCTGCCTTGGGATTGTCTTTAAATATTATTGATATAGCGACACCTTTTTTATTGAAGGTGGCTTCACTGCGGGATTCGTCCATTGATACATTAATATCTTTTAGTAGTGTGCTTGTTTCTGCTGGCAGGTGCTTCTTTAGGTTTTCTGTAAATTGTTTGACAAAGACATATTCAGACATTTCTTGTGAATAATTTACAGCTGGTTCGTTTTTGATATGTTCGGGCACTATCTTATTGTTTTTATGCGGCATTTCATTTTTTAAAAAGATCACAATATCTATATCATTAGCGTAGAGTTTGCCGCGTTCTTCCAGATAGATGTTGCTGCCATAGACTTGAATTACCAGTGAGTCGTCTTGCCAGTATTTTTGGAAACTAACGTTTTGGTAGGCCTTAAAAATACCATTGGCAATAGATTTGATAATTTGTCGGTTTTCCAGAACAGTAGAAAATTTGTTCTTGGAACAAAAAATATTGTCATCGGAAATTTTTACGGCAAAATGTTTGTTGTTTAATAAGGACATCTTATTTACCCCTGTTATATATCGTAAGAAATTATTAGTTATTTCATCGAAATTTTCTGTAAAAGTTGTAGGCGATATTGTTCTGCCGAGAAGTTTTCCGCAAGAGACTAAAAGTAATAACAAATATCTAGAGCAGCTTAAACCCTATTTGCAAGGGCAGGATCTTTTGCTTGGCAATCTGGAAGGGGCTCAATGCCGCAGATGTTCCCAGAAAAGAGGAGCTCTTTTTAGGCGAGAAACGCGGTGATCTTTGACCAGAATGGTGTTCCGCAATATGATAAAGATGGTAATATTATTAAAATAGTTAATAAACTTAATAAAAAGAATTTTCCTGAGAATGTTATTAAGGTTGATGAAAATGGGGTTTTTGAGCTGAAAAATCAACTAACCAGTGTTAAAATTACCAAAAATAGAGGGGGCGGTAATGAAAAAAATAATATTGGTTTTGATCGGTAGTTTGATCCTGTTTAATTTATTGTCAGCGGCAAGTAATTCTAAGGTCTCTTATCGTTTTTGGAATGCTTTAAATTCATCTTTTGATGAGTATCCTAAGCCCAAAAATCCACCGGAGCGTGTTTGGGGTGCTTTTGGTACAAATTTTAATGAGCTGACGTTTGAACAGAAATTGAACAGTAAATTATTGGTCGATCTTTTTTATTCTACTTCTACGATCCTGGAAAATAAAATGAATATTCGCAATGCTAGTATTGGCAGTCAGTATGGTTATATTGGTGGCACTAATACGACAGCTGCGGGTAATTTTTATTATCGTCATTTTAGTAAAAATAAAAATTATTCAGATGTTTTTTTAGGTTATCAGCATAAACATACTTTGAAAGAATTTTATGACCGCAATGATCTTTCTGATATTGGTAATTATCA
>CAYUXF010000121.1:0-3029 GCA_964448755.1 uncultured bacterium | reverse complement strand
ATTTAATTAACTTTGAAAACAATAATTTTTCATGCTTAAATAAGCAACTTATGGAAGAACAAAAACAAGAAAAAACAGTCAGAACACGTTTTGCCCCAAGCCCCACCGGTTATTTACACGTCGGTGGCGCCAGAACAGCCTTATTTAACTGGCTCTACGCCAAAAAAAACAACGGTGTGTTTGTCTTAAGAATAGAGGATACCGACCGCGAGCGCTCTACCGATGAATCAACCAGAGCCATTTTTGATGGCATGACCTGGCTCGGCCTTGACTGGCAGGAAGGCCCCGGTGTTGGTGGCGACAAAGGCCCCTACTACCAGAGCGAGCGTTTAGATATTTACAATAAATACTTTGCTATTTTATTGGAAAAAGAATTGGCTTACGAAAAAGACGGCGCTGTTTATTTTAAATCAACCGATGAAAAAGGTTTAATTGAAGACTTTGTCATTAAAAAATCTGATGGCTTTCCGGTCTATAACTTTGCCGTGGTCATTGACGATGCCTTAATGGAGATCACCCATATCATTAGAGGCGATGACCATCTTTCCAATACGCCGCGCCAAATTATGATCTATAAAGCACTGGATTTTGCTATCCCCAAAATACTTCATGTGCCGATGATCCTTGGCCCTGACGGCAGCCGCTTGAGCAAAAGACACGGCGCCACAGCAGTAGAAGAATATAAAGAACAAGGCATTCTCTCCGAAGCCATGGTTAACTATTTAGCGCGGCTGGGCTGGGCCTATAAAGATCAGGAATTCTTTACCATACCGGACTTAATAGATAAATTTTCTTTAAATAAAGTTGGCAAATCGCCGGCAGTTTTTGATAACCAGAAACTGGAATGGCTCAACAGCGAACACATTAAACAGGCCACACCAGAACGTCTTAAAGAATTTTTACCGGAAAATTACCGCCAACATCCGCAAATAGACAAAATTCTAAAACTCGGTCAGTCACGCATGAAAAACACCAAGCAAATAATCAATGGTTGTAGTTACTATATAGAAGAAGACCTTGTCATTCCTCAAGAGTTAGCACAGGAATTCTTGACCGCCGAGAAAAGAAATATCTTAAAAGAACTGGCCACTAACTTAAACGCCGTCAGTAACTGGCAGCATCAGGAAATAGAACAGGCGGTCAGAGGTTTTGCCGAGCAAAAAGGGATCCACTCCAAGGAATTAATTATGCCGTTGCGCATTGCCGTTAGCGGCACAACGGTTTCGCCCGGCATCTTTGAAGTCCTTGAACTACTGGGCAAAGAAAAGGCTACCAAAAGACTAAACGCTCTATGAAGGCCGTCTTCAATATCCTGATCTCTCTTCTTTTCTGGCTAAGCACAGTAGTTTATATTGTGGTCATCTGTCTTCCGATAATTATTCTGGCTTATTTGGCGCCCGGCCTCCTTAAATACATTAAGCGGTGGTGGGGAAAACTCGGCATCCTCTCTTTAATGTTACCTAAAAAGTTTTCCGGGTTTGAAAATATCCCGGCCGGACCGGTCATTGTTGTAGCCAACCACACCAGCATGGTAGACATTTATTTATTGAGCGGTTATCTGCCCAAAGATTTTAGTTATTTAGTCAAAGAGGAATTATTTAAAATACCGGTTTTTGGCACCTGCATCAAAAACCTCGGCTCTTACCCTATTAGCCGACGCAACGCCAAAAAAGCTTTTGAAACAACACAAGCTATCATTAAAAACATTAAAGAAAAAAATGAAACGATCTTAGGTTTTCCCGAAGGGACCAGGAACAAAACAACAGAATTATTGCCTTTTAAAAACGGACTTTTCAAAATAGCACTTGAGGCGCAATTACCTGTCATCCCAGTAGCGGTCAAAGGCTGCTCAAAAATATTTAGCAAAAATAAATTAATTGCCGAGCGACACCTCGTCAGCATTGCGGTTGGCCAGCCGCTCTACCCGGAAAAAGAAAACAATAAAGAAAATCTGGAAAAATTAAAAAGCACCGCCAAACAAGCCATAGAAAAACTCTTAAAGGAGGAACAATGAACTCTTTAACTTTTATTGATTATATTTTATTACTAATATTAACTTATGCCCTCTATACCGATATCCGATTCCGCAAAATCTTCAACTATTTAACTTTAAGCGGCCTACTACTAGGTATACTTTTAAATCTTCTTTTTGTTAACCATGGCGGCATTTTAAAAGCGTTATCGTTTTCATTGACCGGCGCGCTTCTCGGCTCTTTAATATTTTTTATCCCTTTCATGTTTGGCGGCATGGGGGCAGGCGACCTCAAGCTTCTCGGCATGATCGGCGCTTTCAAAGGCTTCACTTTTATTTTGCATGCCGGTCTGTTTAGCGCCCTCGCGGGCGGGGCCATAGCGCTCTTTTGGGTAGTCTTCAATAAAAAACAACGCCAGACAGTTTTTAATTATTTTAAAGGGATCTTCTACACTATTTTTTATCACACCAAATACACACCACCGGAACAAGCCGAGATCAACAAACGCTATTTTCCCTATTCACTGGCGATCATCAGCGGCTACTTTTTGGCACTTTTCTTCAAAATATAATTTATCGTCAATTTTAACTGACCTGAATAATTGCACATTAGTACTCTCTAAAAAATATGCCGCTTTAAAAAAATAACGGCTGATCTGCCAGGGTTTAATAATAAATTTTGCCAGCACTGCTTGCTCTTTATTAAGAACAACTATGGCTAGCGGTCTAAAAACAAAGAACATATGAATAGCTTTAACTTTAGGTAAAATTATTGAGTAATGCTCTTTAGAAAAATAGCACATCAGCCCTCTGGCCCTAGACCAAAAAGATCTACAATAATAAAAATCTTCTATGATATTTTTTTTATGATTAACTAGCATTTAATTTTAAAAAATCCCCATCATACTAATAACGATCGGCCCTAATACTACCATTAAAAGTGCCGGCAGAATAAAGAAAACCATTGGGAGCATGATCATAATGGGTATTTTAGCGGCCCGGGCGCGCTGACTTTGAATATACTTGTCGGTGATCTGGATCGACTGAACCTTTAAAA
>CAYUXF010000120.1:0-3029 GCA_964448755.1 uncultured bacterium | reverse complement strand
ACGGGGAATCGAACCCCGATTACCGGCTTGAAAAGCCGATGTCCTAACCGTTAGACGATGGGACCGTATTAAAAATAAAGAACACTCTCAAAAAAGGACGGTTATATTATCATAAGCTTTTTTTAGTGACAATATATATTTTTATAAATATCTCCAGTCGAAAAAAAGTCTTAAGTGGTATAGAATTTTCTTATGAGAGCAAGAGGTATTGTTTTTTTATTGATAATTTTTTTTATTGTTGCCGGTTGCAGCAAGCGGGAAGATCCTTATTTGCCGGTTGGGAAGCCCTTTGTAAATACTAAGGTTTATAGCAATCTTGATCTGGATAAGAATGCCCGGCGGTTAATTAGCACTAAAACGCCGATCTTAATTAAAGGCCAGGTGACATATTATGATGATATTTTGGGCAGCTGGGCGTTTATACTGCCGGAAGACGATGATTTTGCCAATTCTGCCGAGCTCTTACTGGTAGATTTTTTTACCGTTTCCAATAATTTAACTTTTCCGGTCAAAAAAATAGCGGAAGATATTTTAGTGGAAGGTATTTTGCAAAAAGATGAAACGGTTTTGCGCGGCTATATTTTAGTTCCTTCCGGGTATCAATTTGTCAGTGAGAACGAGACGGTAAAATAGATAGATCAAGTAATTTCAGTTTTTTGTAGAGATTTCTTGCAATTATTTGACTTTATACCTAAAATTGCAAGTCTGTTTTTAAGGAGAGGAGTATCTATGTCTGTTAGAGTTATTGTTGGCACACAGTGGGGCGACGAAGGTAAAGGTAAAATTACCGATATTTTAGCCGAGACCGCTGATGTTGTTGTGCGTTATCAGGGCGGCAATAATGCCGGCCATACGGTTATTGTGGGTCAAGAAGTTTTTAAACTCCATTTAATACCTTCCGGTGTTCTTTTTAAAGATACAGTCTGTGTGATAGGTAACGGTGTAGTGATAGATCCGGAAGTTTTACTTGAAGAGATCGCCATGCTGCGTGAGCGCGGAGTGGTTGTTACGCCGGACAATTTAAAAATATCTTCCGCTGCGCATATTATTTTGCCAAAGCATAAGGAACTGGACAAAAAGCAGGAAGAGGGCCGCGAAGAGGGTAAAAAAATAGGGACGACTGGCCGCGGTATTGGCCCGACTTACGTGGATAAAATTGCTAGAGCCGGTTTAAGAATGGAAGTTTTTAAAAAGGCCGATCAATATAAAGAAGAGCTTGGCAAGTTATATGACCTGAAAGATCAGCTGGCGCCGCACATTATTGATTCTGTTAAGTACATTAATGATGCTATAGATGCCGGCAAGAAAGTTTTAATGGAAGGCGCGCAGGGGACGATGCTGGATGTAGATCACGGCACGTATCCTTTTGTGACATCTTCTAACCCGACCGCCGGCGGAGCCTGTACCGGTTCCGGTGTTGGTCCGACCAAAATTTCTGAGGTTTGGGGTATTGTTAAAGCTTATACGACCAGAGTTGGCGAAGGCCCTTTCCCGACCGAGCTCAACGATGCCGATGGCGAAATGCTGCGCAAAGTTGGCGCGGAATTTGGTACAACAACAGGCCGGGCGCGGCGTTGCGGCTGGTTTGATGCAGTAGTGGTGCGTCATGCGGCCAGAGTTAACGGTTTGACCGACTTAGTTATTACTAAGCTGGATGTTCTGGACCAGGTTGATAAGATCAAGGTTTGTAATGCTTATGAGATTGACGGCGAGGTAGTTAAGGATCTGCCGACCGATCTGGAATTGTTCGCTAAGGCCAAGCCCATTTATGATGAGATGCCGGGCTGGCTCTCTGATACTACGGCCTGCCGCAAGTTCTCTGAGCTGCCGCAGAACGCTTTGAAATACATTGCGAAATTACAAGAAACAGTGGGTGTTAAAATAAAGGTTATTTCTATTGGCCCGGAACGCGGCCAGGCGATCTTTAGAGACATATAAATAAATCATGTTATAATTGCGTCGTTTATTGTTTTAAACTAACCATTTGGTTTAAACAATAATTTAAAAATGGAGGAAAAGATGACAGAGTTAGATAATTTATTTAAAAGAGGCAGTGAGTTTTTAGGTGTTAAGTATCCCATTATTTGCGGCGGGATGTCCTGGGTCAGCACATACGAGCTGGTTAAGGCGGTAGCTGATGCCGGCGGTTTTGGTGTTTTTGCGGTTGGGCATATGCCTCTGGACATTTTTGAAAAAGAGATAGACCGCTGTGTAGCCAATATTAAAGCGCCTTTTGCTGTTAATATGATCACGCTTTCGCCGCTGTTTGAGGACTATTTAGATATCTTAGTAAAAAAAGATGTTAAATTTGTGGTTTTTGCCGGCGGGCTCCCTTCTAAAGAGAATGTCAAAAAAATGAAAGATTGCGGCAAGAAGGTTATGGCCTTTGCGCCGAACGCGATTTTTGCCAAGAAAATGATCGACACTGGCGCCGATGCTTTAATTATTGAAGGTAATGAGGCGGGCGGTCATATTGGCCCGGTAACAACTATGGTTTTATTACAGGAAATTCTTTTTGAATTTAGAGATTTTCCAGTCTTTGTGGCAGGCGGTATTGCTACGGGTAAAATGCTGGCGCACATGTTCTTAATGGGTGCGGCGGGTTGTCAGCTGGGGACTATTTTTGTGGCGAGTAACGAATGTACAGCGCATGACAACTATAAGCAGAAGTTTGTTAAAAGCAAGGCGCGTGATACAGTGGCCTCACAATCTTTTGACCCGCGCATTATGGTGCCGCCGGTCCGGACCATTAAAAATAGTTCTACCGATAAATTTGTGGAATATCAGTTGAAAATTATTAACTCGCTCAATGCCGGCGAGATTGAAAAAGCTAAGGCCCAGGAAGAAATTGAACGCTATTGGCTGGGTGGTTTACGCAAAGCTGTTGTTGACGGCGACCTGGAACAGGGTTCGGTCATGGCCGGTCAGAGTGTTGGGCTGGTTAAAGAAGTTAAACCGGTTAAGGAGATCATGGCTGATCTCTTAGCTGACGCCCAAGCGGAATTAACGAGAGTTAAAGGGCTGTTGTA
>CAYUXF010000119.1:0-3101 GCA_964448755.1 uncultured bacterium | reverse complement strand
ATTTCTGGCAGGCTGAGCCTTAAGTTTTTCCACTACCACCGGCGTAGCTCTTTTTTCCGGCGCCGCTTTTCCTTTAGGGCCACAACCGGCTACTAAAAAAATAAGCATTAAAACAATTCCGGCTAGTTTAAATATTTTCATTGTGATCCTCCAAATTAAATTTTAAATAACTTTTGCGCCAACAGAATAATTGAGTTTGTCTATGGCATAGTAATAATCAAAACCGGCTTTAGCTTTAGCGGTCTGGGCGCGCATATAGCTAGAAAGCGCACTATTAAAGTCGTTATTTGTCGCCAGTCCCTCTTTAAAAGAAAGCTGGACTAATTTTAAAGATTCCGCCGCCAGCGCTGCAGACTCTACGGCGGAATTATAATTAGTAACTGCTAGTTCTACTTCCCGGATATTGCTCTCTATTTCTATCTTAATATTATTCCGCAATATTTCCCGCTCTAAATTGGTCTTCTCCTGGCTATGTTTTTTCTCGCCAATCTTGTGCCAGTTAGCACCGCCGGCAAAAAAATTCCAGCTGAGATAGACCGAACTGGTCTCGGTAATTCCATTGGGCGAAAAAGCCGATTCTTCGATCTGTTCTCTGTCCTGATTGCTGTATTGATAATAAACTTGCGGCAAAGAGTTACCCCAGGCATTAATATTATCGGACTCTGCCAGCTTAACTAATTGCAAATAAGCCAGATAAAGCGGCCGCTTCTCATAGGCGGTTTGCGATAATTCAGAGGTTAATAATGGTTGTTCAATAGAACGCTCGGCAATTTTAACATCAACCGTGACCATTTCTAGCTCAGCGCTCAACTCCCGACCAATATAATTATTAAAATCCTGTAAAGACAACATAAAATTCTTTTCCGTTGTAGCCAGTTCGCGCTGAGCATTCAACTGGGTTACCCGGGCATCCAAATAATAGGTTTTGGGCGCCAAACCGTTTTTGTAGCGAATTTCCGCATTTTTGGCTTGCTGTGACGCGTTATCATAAACCACCTTATTAATAGCGACCAATTGTCTGGCTATTTGCAGATCGTAATATTTGCGTTTGACTGCCAGAACAAAAAGTTCGCGGGCTTCGGCAAAATTATGTTCGGCTATAATTTTTGCCGCATTACCGGCCTTAACTGCGGCAATACCGGAAAAGCTAAACAACAACTGCTGAACAGATAGATTAGTTACTTTAGTAGTAGTATTCGTTTGACTTTCTATCGGAAGTTTAGTTGAAGCATTTGAGTGTGTTAACGAAATATTAGGCAAAACCGCACCATAGCCCTGAAAAGCCTGCGAACGGGTAATAGCTCTTTCTCTTTTAAGAATTTCATATTGCGGACTGTGTGCAATAGCGTAATCAATAGCACCCTGCAGAGTAAAAAGCTCCGCGGCAGAGCAAAGAGAAAATAAAAATAATAGTATAATAAAATGAGTTTTTTTTAGCATATGTATCCTTAAATCACGGTCCGGCATTTATAAGGGTGTATATTGTATCTTTTATAATAATAAAGTCAAATAATAATTATATTTTTTGTACTCTTTGTTAAATTAATATAACCAGTTTTAGTCACAACTAAGAGATCTTCTATCCGCACACCATATTTATTGGGAATATAAACACCAGGTTCAATAGTAATAACATCGCCCTCTTTTAGAACCGCTTTAGATCTATAGGAAATACGCGGTTTTTGGTGAACATTTTTACCTAAACCATGGCCGG
Organism: uncultured bacterium; assembly: GCA_964448755.1. GTDB lineage: Bacteria > Margulisbacteria > Termititenacia > Termititenacales > CAYUXF01 > CAYUXF01. The sequence goes on along the minus strand of CAYUXF010000119.1, from coordinate 1,387 downwards.
TAGAATGAATAAAATATTTATCGAGACCGTGTTTTTTTAAAATATCACGCCCCAGCTGATCAATTTCAGCTGTTCTAACGCCGGCCCTAACCAACGCGATCTGCTTTTGCTGAACGTTTAAAACTATCTTATAAATATCGGCCAGTTCTTTTTTAGGCTCACCAACAAAAATCGTTCGTGTCATATCAGAACACCACCCTTTGTATCTGGCACCAAAGTCCAAATAAATAGGCTCGTGTTCTTTAATGATCTTTTTTTTAGATGTTGGGCCATGAAATAAGGAACTGCGCACACCAGAACAAACCAACGAAGGGAACGCCAGCTCTTCATCACCGCCAAATTGACGAATCAATTTTTTAATTTGCTGCGCCACCTGCCAGTCACTCAAGCCAGGTTTAATATATTTGATTATTTCAGAGAAAACTTGATCGGTGATCTGCTGTGCTTTGGCTATATATTCTAGACGTTTAGTCATTTATTTACCCCTTCAGTGCTTCGCACTGCTCAGCAAAGCTTCCCCAAGGGGAAGCCTCCACAGTCATAGGCTCCCCCTTGCGGGGAGCTCTCGCCGTTGGCGAGTGAGGGGGTAAGTTAAATTCATTGTCCAATAATATAATCCAACGCCATATAATAAGAATTAGGGCCAAAGCCAGCAATTTGGCCAACACAAACAGGTGCAATAAAAGACTCTTTGCGGAATTCCTCGCGCGCCTGAATATTAGAAAGATGCACTTCTATAGCTTTGACATCAACAGAGGCAATGGCATCGCGGACAGCGATACTGTAATGGGTTAAAGCACCGGGATTAATAATAATATAATCAAACTTCTTATTGGCTTGCTGGATCTTATCAACAAGCTTACCCTCTTCGTTAGACTGAAAAAACTCAATTGTCAGACCCGCTTTTTTAGCTTTTTTCTCCAGCATTTGATTGATCTTTTCCAGCGAAATATCACCGTAAATATTTTTCTCGCGGACACCAAGCATATTGAGATTAGGACCGTTGAGTACCAATACTTTGACCATTTTTAAACCCCTCCCTGCATAATGCTTTCTATTGCCGTGTAGATCAATTCTTCGTCGGCCAGTTCTTCCACTACGGCCTTGCCGGTCTTTTTTAAGAGCACAAACCGCATTTTACCGGCACTGACTTTTTTATCATTTTTCATTAAATTAAAAAGTGTCCGTTTGTCGATCCCCTGCGTCAATTTAAGTGGCAGCTTTAAGACTTTATACAGATCGATCAGTTCATTAAACAAACCTTCTACTTCATAACCTTTAGCGGCGGAAAGTTCTACCGCCGAGAGCATACCAAGCGCCACCGCCTCACCGTGCGTATATTTTTTATAGTCGGTCAACGTCTCTATGGCATGGCCAAAGGTATGCC
>CAYUXF010000118.1:0-3143 GCA_964448755.1 uncultured bacterium | reverse complement strand
TCGTTGAACGCCGGCGGCAGCCGGATGGTCATTGAGACTATTTATCAAAATATTTCTCTCAACTGTGAAATACCAACAGAAGTCTTTGATCTTGAAACTATCTGCGGGGAGATAAAAGGAGAGGGGAAATAAGATGTTAGCAAAGATTAAAAAGCTATTATTGTTATTTTTCTTTTTGTGCGGCCTGACTTTTGCGGCGGAACTTAAGCCGGTCAATCCCCGCCAGCTACCGGAACATATGCGATCATATAAAAACTATTTAATAGTTTTGGTCCACGGCATGAATTCTTCTGCCGAGATCTGGGAAGAAAACAATATTCCCGACCTGCTGGCTAACTATGTTGGTGATCCATCTTTTCGCGAACATGTTTTTGCCTATACTTTTAATAATCCTAATGCTTCTTATCATGAAAATGCCGCGCAAATTGGTGACCGGCAAGATCCGCAAAACTGGCTGGCACGTGCACGCCGCGAATTCATTGCCAAACATCCTTTTTGGCCAGAGACTGAATTGCCACAAAAATATATTTTAATTACCCATAGTATGGGTGCTCTTTCGGCCCGCAGTTATATCTATTCTGATGCTTTGGCTGCCACGGCGGTAGATGTGGAGAATTTTAAATATGGTTTTTATGAGAACGATATTAAAAAAGTGGTCTTTGTTGCGCCCACGCATGTTGGCTCCAGTATGGCCGATTTTCTTTTTTATTATATGGCCTCTGGTGAAGGTTACGACAAAGAGGCCAGCGGCCTATTAAAACAAATAATAAATACGCTAGATCTTAAAAATGATACATTTGAATCGGCCTGGCAAAAAGCCCAACAAAAAGCCCAAACCGAATTTGATAATTATTTGCAATCGCTTTTAACAACGCTTCCCGGCCAGAACAGCGGACAAGTCCTGGCTGCTGATAATTTTGTTTTAGGTGCGGCATTGTCTAGCGCGCAGCTGCGGGTTTATTTACAAGAAATAATGACTATCTATTATGAGGAAGCTGGCGCTATTGCCGGAGCGACCGATCTGGCAGTTATTGCGCAAGCCAGAGCTGTCGCTGAGCAAAAGATCACGTTGGTTAAACAAAAGATCATTGGTGCGCTGCAGCAGAGTATGCTTAATTACGGAAAAACTTCAGCGGGCGCAAATTCCGCCGCTGATGCCGGAGAGGTGGCTTATAACAATAACGGCTGGTTTCGTGAAAAAGCAAATGAGGCCATAGCCGTTGCAGTAGAAAAATTCTCCAGTGAAATTTACCGTGCGGTTTCTGAGGGCGAGGATCTTTTTAACGGCGAGATCAAAAAACAGAGCGAGTTCGATACCTGGGAAGAGATGGTCGTCTATCTTAATCAAATTATTGCTTTTATTAAAGAGCGCTGGCCTGCCGGCGACGAACCGCAACAACAATTTAATTTTAAAGAATGGCTAGATAGTCAAATTGCTAAATATACAGAATTTAAAAGCTGGGAAGAGTTAGTAGCGTTTGTTAAAACTTTAAAGGTAGGCGATCAATTAGAAATATTAATAGTTGAAGAGATGAAGAACAGAAAAGATCTGGATAACTATGTTGTTCTTATGGAAACACTTACCGAGCAAAATAATGACGGTGCCTTAAAACAGAAGCTAGACATTCTTACCAAAGAATATACACAATTTAAAACATTTGAGGAATTGCAGACCAAGCTGGTTAATTTAAAAATAGAAGAGATCGCCGAGCCGCAGCTGGATAATTATGTCAGGACCAATACCGAATTTGAAAGTTACCGCCAGTTGCTGACCTATTTAAAAAGTATGTCTATTACCGCTGAGCTAAAAAAACAATTAGACCTGCAAGTAGCGCAGTATACGGAGTTTGAAACCTGGGAGCAATTAGAACAATATGTAAAAAATCTTTCATTACAAGCGTATTTAAAAGCGCAGGCCGATCTGGCTGTTAAAGAATATACCGGCTTTGAAAGTATTGAGGCGCTGCAGAATTTTATTGCCAGCCTTAATTTAGAACAAGAATGGAATAAATATTTTAACGAAGTTAAAAATAAAATGGAAAACGAAGGCTATAGCTTTGTAATTAATTTAGAGATTAAAGATTGGCCCTTAGAGCAACAGCCTAAACTTAATGTTAACTGGCATAACTGGACGCAATTTACGCCGGATTTGGAGCTTTTGAAAAAAGATGTTACAGAAATGCTTGATAATTATCGGTTTCGCGTCAAGATCATGGGCGATGCGGAATTCTCTGCTTCGGTCAAAGAGATCAAGACGATGATCAGTAAAGTGACGAGCTGGAATAATCCGCTGACAAAATTATTTAAGATAATAACCGAAATAGATACGGCACCAATTGGTTCTTTTCCGACAGTTAAGTTATTAGTAGAAGTTAATAACTATTGTGCTACCGATCAAGTAAAAAAAATGATGGATTTTTTCTTTACAGAAATTATGAATAAAAAAGCTATTTCTGATGGAGCAATAACTTCGCTTTTAAAAGGAGATCCGGCGACGGTCGTTTTAAAAAATGCTGAACTACCGTCCGCTTATGAGCCGGTCCAGTATAGAAATATTATTCCGCGTGGCATGGTCGCTTTTAATAAAAGAGAGAGCATGCAGTTTAATCAATTTTATTATGGCGATCTACCCGCTTTGCGCGGTGCTTTTTCGCAAGTTGATAATTTTATTGCCAGCAGCTCTTTTCTTTCTACGGCTGTTGCTAACGGTTATCAATTAAAGCTCTTAACTTCAGCTAACTTTCAGCGGCTACCTTCGGGTGAGGCCAGGCTGGGGGCTCTTTTATTGAGCTATGCCCGCGGTCTTTTTACGCTGGAGGGCGACGGTCTGGTGGATCTCGACAGTATGCGGGGTAAAGATGTTAAGTCTTTAGCCGGTGCGCAAAATTACTATGAAAAATTTGTGACCAAAGAGCTAAGTAATTATGTTGACCGCGGCTTTATTGAAGATACCGTTGAAGCGGAAGCAATTTGTCTTTTGGTGGAATTGGCTTTTAGATTGGGCGGCGGCACCACCCCGCCTTATGTTAAAGGTGCTATTCGCCTAGTGCCGTTGTTTAATTTTATTTCTATAGTTGCCAATAACAGCGACAAAATTATGGAAGATATTGCCGCCCACGGTTCTATTTTAAAAGAAGAGCGCT
>CAYUXF010000117.1:0-3157 GCA_964448755.1 uncultured bacterium | reverse complement strand
CTCGCACACTCTTATCTTTTTCTAACCCCAGCGCTTTATGTTTAAGCTTACTCGCTTTTTTTACAACATGCATCTCTCCGGTTTTCATGTCATAAACCAGCTCTTTTCCACTGCCTATTGCATCGGCAACAGAGGGCTTGCCGCCTTGAGGATGCGTATGTCCTTTAAATTCGGCTTCTTTGTAATTTTTAATAAATTCTGTGCCGTCTTTTAAAACCGCTTTACCGCTTTTGCTTGTAATGTAATCAGACGGTTTTGCAATAACAATTTCGCCGTTTTTATCAAAATAAAACATATTTTCATTAACAGAACTGAGTTTACCTCCTTTAACGGCTTCGGCAATTTTTTGCTGTTTAGCGGCTATCTCCCGCGGCTTTACTCCACCTAACTTCTGATCTATATGGATAGTTTTGCCGTCACGACCTGTAACCGCGCTATATTTTGTTTGATATTCATTGCTGAGATATTTTTCTATGCTCCCTTTAATTCTTTTTTCAATACCTCTTTTTAAAAGCTCGTACCCTGCTTTGGTTTTTTTGGCCGGTATTTCTATTTTATATTGCTTGGCTAATTTTACCGCTTCATTGTATTTCATTGTCCCTTTAGCCAAGGCAGAAAACATGAGATGCTGGATAGCCAGCATTCCGGCTTCCGGATCTTTTTCCACTACCATTTCCCAGATGTCATAACCGGCCGCGGCTGTAAACCCGTATTGCCCCGCTTTTAAAACTCCCAGACATAGTTCATCAACTTTAGTGACATGCTGTGTGAGTATAGTTGCTCGTGCAGTTGAGATGGCCGACTCGGCCGCCTTGGCCGCCTTGGCCGCTGAAATCATTACCTTAAGCGAGGCACCGGCCATAATAACTCCGGCCGCCGCAAAAGCTATTTCGCTATCTGACACATATTCCTTATTAACCATTCTCTTAATAACTACATCGGTGCCAACTGTGACGGCACTAACCATTATTAAAACACCGCCTACCGGCTGCGCGCCCGGCACAAGACATAATATACCGCCCGCTATTGCGGTAGCAAAAGCGCCTGTGTTTTTTGCGTATAACCAGACCGTATTTTTAGTTATCCCCTTTTTTAATTCGCCCGCCTCATTTTTATAGGCTACTACAGTATCCGGCGGCAGCAGTTCTGTTCTATTGATAAAATCTTGCCAAACTTCATCTCTATTTTTTGTTTTACTGCTGTATACTTTGCCGCTGGACATATCTGTATAATGATATAGTCCATCTTTTCCTAAACCGCCAATTAAAGAAACCGTATAGCCTTCCGGCATATCCGGAGAACTGCAGAAAAACTGTTTAACTTCATAAGGGCGCCGGACCCCTTTTTCCTCAATATTTTTCAACCCTTTTTCCAGACCGTCAGAGCGCTTTTCAATAATTATGTTTTTATCATCATTAAGGATTAATTTAGTGTTGTCATATTTAGACAGCTCTTCTGCTGCCTTAGCAATAAAAACCGTCTCTTTTTTATCTGCCTGGGCAATTATTTGACCGGCTGTTTCAGGCGTGCAGCCCCGGCTTATTAAAAATTTTTCCAGTGTTGCTTTGTCCTGAAAATTTTCTAAGTCAATTGACTTATACGCAGCATAAATTGTTGGAAAAACTATAGCCAGTGCTTTTTCCGTATCAGAAATAATTACTTGTCGATAACCGCCGCTCTTATCCTTTTCATATACCATATACCGGCCATTCTCCGCCCGGATATAATAATCTTTACCGGCTATATTAACCTTAGTTGTCAGCATTTGCCCGGCGTGATCATCATTAAGGCCTATTTGCGCACCATTTTTTATTGCTTTGCCTGTGTTAACTATCATCTCCAGGACATTTGTTTCTCTTTTAAGATCAGCAGGGTTAAGCCCACATTCCTGTGCGAGTTTTTCAATTGCTTTTTTGTCGCCCAACATACTGTTATAAGCTTTGGCAAAAGCATTTCTAATTAATTCTTCGGCAACTTCCGGCTTAATTGCACCTTCTTTAATTAAAATTGCTCTAACATTATCAATATCTTTCTTTAAAAGATGTCCGCTTTTAATTCCCGCTACAAGTTTTTCCTCCAGAGCTAAAACCCTATTAACCAGCTGCGAACCGCCGGCTTTGGCCGTTTGTTTTAAAGTTTTGTCTATTCCGGCTCCGGTTTCTTCTATTTTCTGAAAATGGAATTGCATACTGTTTATGGCTTTGTTTAACAATTCTTCTTCGTTGCGGGAAGATTGATCCGCCCTAAAAGAATTCTGCAATTTAGCTATACATAGTTCTTTATTATCCTGTAAAAATTTCTTTTGCCCGGCAGTCAGTTTATCTGAAGTCAACATTTTATTATAAGCAAGTTCCGGCAAAACATCTTTTTTCATAATATCCTTTTCTGCCTTAACGACCGCTCCGTCTTTAACATATACTTTTGTAACCGCCAAGCTTAAGCCACCCAGCTGCCCTTTATCAATATAGAGAACAGCTGTTCCGTCAGACGTTTTATCTGCAAATAATATCTTGCCTTTAATTTCCTCATTTTGATGTTTTAGAGAAACTTTCTCGCCAATTTTTAAACAAATTTTTTCGTCTTTATAGCCATTTAGAAAACAAACAGTTTCATCTTTAACTAAAGAAACCTCTTTATTGTATGTAGCATAATTTCCGCTACGCTGTTCTTTGTGTTGAAGATCATTGAGCAATAAATTATAGGTAACTTCTTTGCCGTTTAACTTACCCTTAAAACTTACCAAATATTTGCCATCAGGCTGAACAGCAACAAGCGCAACTTTACCCGCCAGTCGCTCACCGTTAATGTTAAGAATACCTTCATCCCCGCTGCTGATCTTACGGTTGATATCATTATCCCCTAAACTTAAATGCATATTAGGATTAATATTTGTCATAACGCCCCGCCTCTCTCTGGCTTAACAAACTCCAACCCCGCCGGCTTATAAGTTTCGTCACCATTCTTTAAAGCCTCTATGTACTTCAACAACATCTCGTATTCTCTGGCGCAGTTAACTGTAACTTCGCCCAGGTCTACCACATCTGTTCCGTTAAAATTCTTCTCAATAAATTTGTCATCAACCTCTTTAAAATCTGACATATTCATAGTTGCACCGCCATCAAAGATATTGCTCATTCAATATCTATACCCACTTTTT
>CAYUXF010000116.1:0-3248 GCA_964448755.1 uncultured bacterium | reverse complement strand
TTCCCCTAAACCAGTAGTCTTGCTAATGCTTTTAGGGTAATATACAGCGCAATGGAAATACAGAACAAAAAAGGCTATTTTGACTATGAAATTCTCGAGAAAATCGAGGCGGGGATCCAGCTCGTCGGCTGTGAGGTTAAATCACTGCGCGCCGGCAATGCCAGCATTAAAGAGAGTTTTGCCCGCATTAAAAATAATGAAATTTACCTGGTCAATATGTACATTGCCCCTTACGCCTACGGCAATATCCATAACCACGAAGAGACCAGAGAACGAAAACTACTCCTGCACCGCGCCGAAATAGCTAAATTGATCGGCAAAGTTCAGCAGAAGGGGCTGACCCTGCTCCCTTTAAAGGTTTATCTTAAAGGGCGGCACATTAAAGTCCTTTTAGGTTTGGGCCGTTCTAAGAAAAAGTTCGATAAAAGAGAGCTCATTAAAAAACGCGATATGAATCGCGACATGGAAAGACAATATAAAATAAAATAAGCAGATTAGTTATGTATTTAAAAAATAAACTTATAATAACAAATGACATTTCAAATTATTCAGCGGACAAAGCACTGGCTAAATTCAGCGCATCAATTCTACAAAAAAACCCACCCGCTCTAGATAAATACACACCTGAATTTGCTCTAACACTGACAATTTACCAGGCAATAGTTGATAAAATAAATCTCATTTATAGCGAAAAAAAAGATACCCTACCAGGACATCCCGAGAGCCTAAAAATAAAAATGAGCGAGAGTTACAGTTCAGATAACAGAAAGATCAATGACAACGAATTACAGCCCGGTCTCTGGTTACCGGAACAATATATCGCTATTAAAAAAGCGCATCCAGAACAACAGCTGGAAGGAAATTGCGTTGAGATATCCTATCTCATGCTGCAATTACTCAAGCAATTTAATATTAACGCCACTCTTTATATGCCAAACAAAGCAAACCTACATGTTTATCTCTTATTAAAGTTAGACAATATAATTTATCAGCTTAATCCCAAAACAACTTGTTTTGCGCTCCGGCCAGAACAAGATGCAGCAGCACTCTACTATTATCAAAACCAAGCAAAAACAAATGAAACCATATTGATCTTAAAATTTTATGATGGTCTTATTAAATATCGTCAGGGGTACACTGCCGAAGCACAGGATATTTTCCGAGAACTAGTTAAAACAAATAATCGCTGGTATATCTTTGAACAATTGGCTTTAATTGCCGCACAGCAAAAAAAATATCTGGCCAGCCTCAACTATTTTGAACTGGCAGAAGCATCTAATTTACCAGAAGAAAAACTCCTTTCTTTTAAAGAAAAAAAAGACGCATTAAAAAATTTTATTAAAAACAGTAATTTTACGCCGCCGCCAGGCCTTATGCTATAATATAGACCGGTCTTTGAAATATCTTTTAGATATTTCTCTTCCACTGGGGACGCCAGGTTTCGACAAAAGAGAAGAGAATATAAGGAGCGAGTCGAGGAGCTGCCCGGCCTCGTTAAAAAGGCAGAAAAGCAATTAAATGCTAAAAACAATATAGTTGAAGGCAACTTCAGCTACGCTTTAGCTGCGTAAAAATTTACACAGCGTGCAATTGCCGGTTTGATAACGGCTGGTAGCTGCATCATTATTTAGTTATCTGCGTTGTAACTGCGCCTCTGGGTTAGAACTAAGACAAAACATAGGCTCAGTCTGATTGTTGCCGGTCTATTGACTGCAGTTAGATGAAATTAACAATAGACTACACTCGTAGCCGCTTTATATTCGAGCTTTTTTGGACGTGGGTTCGACTCCCACCGTCTCCACCAGGCCTAGGATTCAGCCTACACTCAACTCTTCGGCGATCATCTCCGCTTGTTTTAAAACTGTCTCAGTCGCCAGCTTTTGCATATCTGGTGGATAGCCATATTGTCTTAATGTGCGTTTAACAATAACTTTTAATTTAGCTTTGACACTCTCTTTAATTGTCCAATCAATAGAAGCATTGGCTTTAACCTTCTCATATAAAACAACCGCTAATTCTTTTAATTTATCTTTTTGCATTACCTCTTTAGCACTATTATTATCGGCAATTGCAGTATAAAAAGCATATTCATAATCAGTAAGCCCCATCGCTTTTGATTCTTCATCTAATTGCTTAATGTTTTTACCTAGCCCAATCAGTTCATCAATCACTTCGGCAGCAGTAATAATTTTATTGTGATATTTCTTAATAGAATCTTCTAACATCTCCATAAATGAACGACTTTGCACCAAATTAGTTTTCATACGAACTTTGATCTCATCATTTAATATTTTTTTCAAAACTTCCAGTGCCACATTTTGATGCTCCATGTTTTTTACTTCTAACAAAAACTCATCGGATAAAATCGAAATCTCAGGCTTAGCAATACCGGCCGCATCAAAAATATCTATTACCTGTTCGGCAACCAAGGCTTCGTCAATAATTTGTCTAATCACCGACTCCATTGTTTCATTGGTTTTACCAGAATCACTACTGTCAAATTTAACTAAACGAGATTTAACAGCTTGAAAAAAAGAGACTTCATCTTTGACATCCATTGCTTGTTCATGTGGTATCGCTATAGCAAAGGCTTGCGACAGCGCAGTAACTTCATTAATATAACGTTTCTTGCCATCTTCATTGCTAAGAATATGCTCCTCTGCCGCTAAAATAAGCGATAGCTTTTTACCGGTATCGGCTTCAAAATAATCTTCATAAGAAAAACCTTGATACATTTGAGAAACAACTTCCAGTTTTTCTAGCATAAGCTGAACTGCTTTTTCTTGTTCAATAGCGGGGTCACCCTTGCCGCCACTATCAGAATAAAAAGAGAGTGCCGCTTTTAAATCGGAAGCGATCCCCAAATAATCAACCACATGCCCGCCCGGTTTATCGCCATAAACTCTATTAACCCTGGCAATCGCCTGCATTAAATTATGACCCTTCATCGGTTTATCAATATATAAAGTGTGTAACGACGGCGCATCAAACCCCGTTAACCACATATCACAAACAATAACTAATTTTAATTCATCAGCTGGGTCTTTCATCCTCTCGGCCAACGCCCGGCGTTGATCTTTAGATGTATAGTGTTTAGAAATCTCTGGACCGTCAGCAGAAGCCGATGTCATCACAACTTTAATCATACCTTTTTTTAGATCATTACTATGCCACTCCGGTTTAATTTTTATAATCTCTTCATATAACTCAGCGGCAATGCGGCGCGACATACAAACAATCATCCCTTT
>CAYUXF010000115.1:0-3378 GCA_964448755.1 uncultured bacterium | reverse complement strand
TTCACCTATTAGATATCGTAATCTAAAATAAGATATTTCTGTTTATATTATACCCTGATAAGGCGGTTTTTATGCGTTGGGGATACTTCGACATCGCTCATTTTAAAGCTATCCCCTTCCGACTCCCACAGGGAGTCACCTTCCCCGGCCACCGGGGAAGGGACAATACAATAATATTGTTTTGTCATTGATCGCTTCATTGTTTAGAGGGAATGTAGTGATTTTGGGTGGGAAGTTTGTTTAGTTAGTATGTGGGTGTTGTTGCTTTTGTGTTGTAGTGACCATACCCCATTCTTAGTACCAGTTTAGTGTAGAATTTTCTACTTAAGCAGTCAACATTATCACCTCCTGTCGTTTAGTAAACTGATGTGGTGTTAACATTCCCAAGGAACTATGTGGTCTAATTTTGCCACAAATTCACCTAATTTCCGATAAATTAATATATAATTAGGGTAATACTTATGTCTAAAAAAGGTAAAGTAGTTCATTTTTTGTATCCCCCGGAAGAGAAAAGATTTCTTTCTGTTATTGACGATAAACGTGACCTGGCAATAGTAAAGTTATTTTTAGAATGCGCGATCTTCACTGCAGAGCTTTTAAATATTGAGATAGATGACTTTGATTATAACAAAGGAACATTGCGCTTGAGTGGTTTTAAGGAATGTAGCAAAGAGCGGACAATTAACATTAACGATGATGTTAAGGAAGCAATTAATAATTATTTAAAAGTGCGGCCTATCAGCAGAGAGATAAAAAAACTATTTTTAAATAACGGCAAGAACGCTGACCCTTTGACCAAGCATGGCCTTTATAGAATGTTTGAGAAATACCAGAAGAGCAGTAATTTAGCTAAAAAGATCAATGCCAATATTTTGCGCAGTACCTGTATTATTAGATTATTTGAGCTGGATATCTCTTTTCAGAAAATAGTTAATTATCTTGGCTTGCACAGCGGGATAGAGCTCCGGTTTTATGAGCGTGAGGCCATTAGAAAAACCAATACAGATCAGCCGCAGGGCATTGAGGAGTTTGATACCCGCAGCCGCTGGCAGAAATTGAAAGATAAGTTGTTTGCTGATGATGAGGCAGCCTCACCCCCTGCTACGCTAAAGCTTCGCAGGGCAGGCCAACCTCTTTCTCCGCTTGACGGGGCAAGGGTGGAGAGTGGCCTGTTTGGGCGGGAGTGGTTATTGCAGGAAATAGAACTTGATCTAAAGAGAGGGCAGTCAGTTTTGCTGGTGGGGGATTTTGGTTCCGGGAAGACAGCCATGCTGAAAGCACTGATTAAAGATTATACGGATAATTTAAATTCGGTACGGCAGATACTGGCCCATTATTACGGTTTACAGATAGGGGAGAAAGTTTCTAGCAGAATGACATCTGCTGAAATAATGACACAGATAGACCGCGAGCGTTTGCCGGTGCTCCCTTTTGATAATGTAGATAAGGTGCGCAACAGTGAAATAACTTATATTCTCAACTCCTTGCCGAGTACTACCTGGCTGTTGACCGCTGAAACACTTGATAAAAAGTTACATTTTTTAAAGAACAAAGTCACGGTTTATGAACTCAATAAATTGAATGATGAACAGATAACTTTGATCATTAACAGCAGATTGCCGGAAGTGGCGATGCCGCAGAATTTAAAAGAGATGCTGATAAATAAAGTTAAGATGGTAGCTGACGGTAACCCTGGTGTGGCGCATAATTTAATAGATCAACTGGCGCGGCGCAAGTTAGTTAAGCAGCGGCATATTAGCGATCTCTACGATGATTCTGTTGTGAAGCCGGTTGATTGGAGTGCTTTTTTACTGGTGATTTATTCGGCGATCATGGTCTGGCGTTTTGTAGCCAGAGGCACGTATGATACAGAAACTTATATTTTATCTGGTATTGTTTATGCCATATTTATGGGTATGGGTTTTAAACGAAAGGCTTATCAACGATAACTCACCCCCGGCCCCTCTCTTCAAAAGAGAGGGGGGGGTAAGAAAGGAATTGAAAAAATAATATGATCGCATCAACTCATATGGCATTCAGTATCTTTTTTTCACTGCTGATAACAACGCTACTGGGTTTTAGTTTAGAACTGGATTTTTTAGTGTATGGTTTTGCTTTGCTAGGTGCGGTTTTGCCTGATATTGACCATCCACATTCAATAGTTGGCAGGATCTTCTGGCCGATATCTTTGAGACTGGACAGGATCTTTGGCCACAGAACTATTACGCATTCTTTGCTTGGTTTTGCCGTTATTTCTTTATTAGCGGCGCCGCTGCTATTGCTAAAGAAAGAATATTATTTATTTTTTGTGCTCGCTTATTTTTCGCATATTGTGCTGGATATGGCCAATGTGCGGGGCGTCTTGTTTTTATGGCCCAGCCGCAGACCTCATGTGTGGGGTAAGAACCGGCTGGCGACCGGTAGTCCTAAAGAGCTCTCTTTTTCGGCGCTTTTTATTGTGCTTTCTTTTCTGACATTACCATTATCTAAGTATGGCTTGAAAACATCGCTTGGCTATATGCTGGGCGATCATCGGTCGGCATCGCGTATTATGCTGCGCAGTGATAAGCGGATATACCTTGATTTTGAGGCGGTTAATACGCTGACCCGCCAGCCTTTAGCCGGTAAAGCGCTGGTATTAGATAGAGTTGATGATAAATATTTTATAATTGCTTATGAAAATAAAATTTATACGATCAGCGATTACGGCAATGCCGACTTATTAAGTTCTAAGGAGCGAATAGATTACACTGATGAGCCGGAGCAGCGCCTGCCGCTGAATTATGAAGCGAGATCTTTTGTGGACGTATTGGCAGAACTGCCGGAGAGCTGTTATTTGAAAGGGACGTTATATTACCCGAAAAATTATTATTTATCTTTATCTTCTGAATTGAACGAGCGGATAAAACAAAGCGGCAATAAACTGGAGTTTGAGTTCGTTTCGCGAACGGAGCTGGCAGGCCTTAAGTGGCAAAAGGAAGTGACTGCCGAAGAGAAGAGTGCAGAGCGGGAAACAGAGCGCTACAGATTGGCGATGAACGCTGTTTTAAAGGAACTTAAAGAGAGTGATGGATTAACCGACCTGGGACGCCAGAAACTTGGTATAGATTACACCAAGCACGAAAAATATTTAACAGCCCGCTCAAAATATCTAACTGCCCGTCAGGAATATTTAAATATTCAAAAGGATTTAGCGAACAATGAAAATTGGATTGCTAAATTTGTAGTGGTTGCTATTTAGCTTTTGCCCCTTTCCGTCTTCGCTAAAGCTCAGACAGCTTTCCCCGCCAGCGGGGCAAGGGAGAATATCAGATTTGACTGCTTTTATTTAGAGAGAGAAATTACAATAGATAGGGCGAACTTCTATATAGACTAAAG
>CAYUXF010000114.1:0-3382 GCA_964448755.1 uncultured bacterium | reverse complement strand
ACTTCAAAAAGCTGTAATTCACCTGAACCATGTTTATTGTAATGATTGGAACCTTTTTTAGCCAGCAGTTTAATATAACGAGCTGTAGTTCTTGTGAATTTAGATGTCACTACCTGTACAGGATGACCGGAAGCTCTCGAAGAGAGGCCAGTATCAGCATTTTGATTTTGAGCAACAGTTTGCCAGTTTTGCTTATCATTGCTGGTTTGTATCTCAAAATCTTTACTGTAGCCAAGTCCGCGCCAGATAGTAATTATTTCTGAAAAAGAAGCTTCTTTTTCTAAGTCGATGATGACATATTGATCTTCGTTGCGAAGCGATCCGGAAATAGCCAGCCCTTTATTGATATCAGTAGAGCCGTTAGTTATAACGCTGGATCCGGCATTAATTGGTGAGCCGTTATAATATTTATTAAAAGTTCCCTCAAAAGGTTTATTGTAAGCTAAGCTCTCTGGCTTTGTTCTTAATTCGCGTGGTTCAACTTCTAAAATATTGCCGTTGTAGTCAGTTACCGATATTTTATACTCATAGGGCGTTCCTGGTTCGAGATTTTCCAATACCATTGTCTCGCCATCCAGTACCGGCGAAGCTGAGCTGGTAAATTTATTGGCGGCGCCGTATTTGCTGAATTTTAAATAAGTAACCGTATCTATTTTGGTATCAATATCATTAAAAGCTTCCCGATCGGTAACGGTCCAGTTGTCTTTGATCCATCTGGAGCGCAGGCGGATATCCATTTGCGGGTAAATTTCAACTTCTTGGATCCTGATATTTTTGCCATTAGCAGGAATGAGAACTAAAGAAACATAATTGGCCAGGTAATTGCTGCCGTTAATAATGAATTCAACAGATTTATCGGTAACATTCCGTTCTATATCATCAAAATCATTCCAAAAATTAGTGTTTTTAGAATAACGGGCAATTATTTTATCGCAAGCTTCATCTTTATCAAGAGAAATAACGATCTTTCTAATGTAGAAAGGATGGTTGAGGCGCAGAACAATATGCCGATTTTCATTCCCTTTTACCAGGGTGGAAAATTCATCTTTGCTTGAAACAACACCGTCAAAGAGGGTATGTATGTTGTCGATATTTGTTTCTTCAATTTTACTGATCTCTGCTCTGTTTCTAGCGATATTGGTATCGCTGGTTGGCATGGCATTTAAAAAGACCAGAATTAAAGATAATAATAGTATTCTTTTCTTATTCATGAATTTCATAAATTTTCTCCACCTCTTTTTTTATTACTGGTTGACCTGAACTGAATAGACTGTTTCTGCCTGTGCAGCTGGATCAAAACGTTCTTTGAAGATCCAGCGGATAGAAGTTATTTCACTGCCGGATATCTCCGGGTCTGCTGTCCAGGCTCCTTTGCCGCCATTCAGTTTTTTATCAAAGTACTCAACAATAGCCGGTTTATCTGCTTTACCTGAACCTATAACACAGGTAGTGTTTGCAGGAACGACATCTTTTATTTCAATATTATATGCGGGACCGGCGCCTTTATTGCTGAGCTTTATT
Source organism: uncultured bacterium (assembly GCA_964448755.1). Taxonomy (GTDB): domain Bacteria; phylum Margulisbacteria; class Termititenacia; order Termititenacales; family CAYUXF01; genus CAYUXF01. The sequence continues at coordinate 1,861 of CAYUXF010000114.1, read as the reverse complement.
TTATAAGTGATCTTTGAACCGGGGTAGGCCTCACTGGCGTTTTCGGTGCTGTTATCAACTGAGATGTCGCGGCCTAAAATTACCATATCTGGCTTAGCTGTTTCTTGCGGTGTCTCACCATTAAATTCAAACGTGAATAGTGTTTTTGTTTCGGAAATATTTCCGGCCACATCTTCAATATTAGCCCGCAGATAATACTTTTTATTGGCAATAGTGCGTGAGTATATTGGTAGAGAATTGCCTTTAACGTGTTTATCTGGAACTCCTTGTTCGCTATCTCCCCAGTAAATATTAAGACCTTTAACAGGCGCTTCGCTTTTGCCTGCTTCCGGTATCTGGAAAACAAAAAATGGTGTACTGGTCATATTTTGCGGATTATTTTCTGCAATAACTTGTTGTTTTTTTTCTGAGGCATAGGCTAGTGCTTTAAGTGTATTTGGGACAGGTGTGTTGTCATAGTTTACGGCGAATGATTTAACGGAAGAGCGTTCGCCGTTAATATCAACGGCAATTATATTAAAGTAATAAACACCGCTGTTCTTTAGTTCCGGTGAAGTATAAGATAATTCTGTTGTGCTGTTGGCCGGCGCTCCGTTACTGTCCGGTCCAAAATAATAGAGATATTCTTTAATATCACCCCAGGGTTCTTTCCATTCAAATACTACTTTTTTTGTATAGTTTTGCCAGGTATTTTCTTTGACCGCTATTTTTTCAAAAGAGCCGTCAAAAGCTTTTAAGGCCCGGACCCTGTCGACTGCCAGTAAAGCGGAGCTTAGAATTAAGACCAGACAGAGTAGTTTTATTGTAGATTTTTTTTTGAACATTATTTTTCCTCCTATTCTTCTTGCGGTAAGGTTGTGAAAGTAAAGTAATTGGAATAAAGCATATTGTTATTAAAATCTGTTACTTTTATTTGATATCTATATGTTGTCTCTGGTTTTAAACGCTCGATCTTGATCGTATGTTCTTTGCCGGGAGTTAGTGAACTGATGGCAAAATCTAATTTCTTTTTATAGATGAAATCATAATTGTAGCCGTAAACCGCCTGGCTTAAGACTGCATAATTGGTATTTATTTTAATGACGCACTCTGTTTTAGCAGGAACTGCGCTGATATGTTCAAAAAAAAGCTTGTAATCTGTTAGAGGATAAATGGCTATTTCACTGCATTCAATCTCTTCATCATTGAGTAGCGTGATATACCTGGCGTCATAATTACTGAGATCAAATGTGGCAATGCCGTTGCTGAAAGCAGTTGGTTTGATGAGCGGGCTCCAGTTAATAATGTCCTGGCTGATCTTAATACCGGCCGGCACTTTTTTTTGGAAAACCTGCAGTTCTTTTAAATAATAGAGTTTTTTGAGGTCAATAAAAACCTTCTGTGTTTTAAGTGTTGTTTTTAACTTTTGGTCTTGTAATTTATCAGTCTCTTCCGAGAAAGGTGTTGTTTTAAATGAAGTGGTTTTGGCAATATTTCCTTCTTTAATAGGCGGTTCACCAAAAGCCAAAGGAAAAGATAATAGTAATAATGTTATTAGAAAACAAAGTATGGACGAAGATATATTTTTTCTCATCTATTTCCCCCTAATATAATTATATATTACATTTTTTTATTTGTTAAGGCAAGTGATCTGGAGACAATAAAACACAACAGAAAATTTCGATGTATATTTTTTGAAAAAGTGGGCACTATATTACTTGAAACTATTGAGTAGTGTTATTAAAGAGTGTTTATGGCAAAGGAGGGGAAGGGGAGCAAAAAAAATGTTAAGAAATAATAGCAAAGGAGGGAGCTATGAAAAAAAATATCTGTTTTATACTTGTTTTTTTTCTTTTATTGACAGGGCTGTATGCCAGCGGTA
>CAYUXF010000113.1:0-3489 GCA_964448755.1 uncultured bacterium | reverse complement strand
CTATTTTAATTTTCTCTTTTGGCCCACCCAATAAAAAAAAGAAAATAACTAGTAAAATAAAAATAACCTTTCCGCTCACCAAAGACCCCCTGGTTTGCGCAAGACCCAATTCAGCATAAATTTGACCAAAACGAGGGATAATAAAAAAGAAAAAACCGCTAACTATTAACAGAGAAAACCCCAGCGTTACCGCCGGATAAAAAACAGCCTTAATTACTTTTTTCTTCAGTTCAATTCTCTCCCGGCAAAGCTCACAAACATTAGTTAAGGCCTCCGTTAAATTACCGCTTTTTTCGCCAGCCTTAACCATAAAAACAACCGCCGCTTCAAAACCGGTCTCCGCTAAAATATCGGAAAGCAACTTGCCGCGCTTAATACCCGCTTTAACTATTGACGATAATTCCGAACAAAGAAAATCGGCATGGGCCGAAAGATTATACCCGCCAGCGTAAAGAGCCTGTAGCTCTTTAAATAAGGTCAGTTTCTTCTCAACGCTCAGTTTATTGTTTGTGGCCATTGTTAATTCTGCAGAAATTCATTGGCTTTATATTGCAAAGCCTCGGCAATATGCTCGGGCTTGATCTCCTCCACAGACGAAAGATCCGCTATGGTCCTGGCAACTTTTAAGATCCGGTCATACGCTCTAGCCGAAAGGTTCATTTTTTCCGAAGCCTTCAGTAAAATAGACTTAGCCTCCGGCGTCAGCAGGAATTTTTCTTTTAATAATTTACCGTTAACACCGGCGTTAGTATAAATACCTTTATTATTTTTATAGCGTAACAACTGGCAATCTCTGGCCGCCGAAACTCTATTTCTGATAACCGCGGAAGTTTCACCACTGTTCTTAAGGGCCAGTTCTTCCGCAGTCAGCGAAGGGACCTCCACAATAAGATCGATCCGGTCAAGGATCGGCCCGGAAATTCTCTTCCAGTAGCGCTTAACTTGATCGGCCGTGCAGATACACTTTTTCTTGCTATCCATAGCAAACCCACAAGGGCAGGGATTCATAGCTGCTATCAACATAAAGCGCGCCGGATAAGTTAAAGAAACCAGCGCTCGTGAAATATTAACTTCGCCATCTTCTAACGGCTGGCGCAAAACCTCTAAAACATTGCGGTTAAATTCCGGAAACTCATCTAAAAACAAAACACCCAAATGAGCCAGCGAGATCTCGCCTGGTTTGGGAACCCGCCCGCCGCCGACAATGCCGACATCACTAATGGTATGGTGCGGCGCGCGGAACTGCCGCTCTCTAATGAGCCCTTTGCGCAAAAGACCGGCTACACTATAGATCCGCGAAACCTCCAGGGCTTCCTCATAAGAAAGGACTGGCAAAATAGTATTAAATCTCCTGGCTAGCATGGTTTTTCCACAGCCGGGAGAACCGATCAATAAAATATTATGCCCGCCCGCTGCCGCAATTTCTAAAGCCCGCTTGGCAAAATATTGACCTTTAACATCCTGAAAATCATTTTTAAAAGAGAGCTGCGGTTCACTAAAAATTTCTTTGACCGGTTCTATTTCTATCCGGCCGCTGAGATATTCAACCGCTTCTAATAAATTACGCACCGGGATAACTTTAATTTTTTTTACCAGGGCGGCCTCGTCTTTATTATCGTAAGGTACAATAATTTCCTTAACCCCTTCTTCAGCGGCCTTTAAAACAATAGAAAGCACTCCTTTGACCGGATTGATATCGCCGTTGAGCAGGAGCTCACCAATGATCAACTTGCCGTCCAACTCTGTTTGCGACAAAACACCTTCAGCCGCCAAAAGCGCCAGGGCAATTGGTAGATCAAAAGCTGGTCCCTCTTTTTTTAGATCGGCAGGCGCTAAATTAACGGTAATTCTGCGAAAAAAAGAAAGTTCGATCTCAGAATTCTTAATAGCCGCTTCGATCCGCTCTTTGCTCTCTTTAACAGCAATATCAGGCAAGCCAACTATCAAAAAACGGCCGACACCGCGGCTGCTATCTACCTCTACTTTAACCTGATAAGCCTCCAGCCCAAGGACAGCTGAAGAGAGAACACTCGCTAACATTTAATTTCTCCATTAACAACTATCTTATGGGGACAATTTTTCTTAAAAACACACTCTGCGCAATAGCCGCCGCAATCGTCGTAATAAAATTCGTTCATGACACTGCTCCTTTTCTTAGAGGAAACAGGAACTTTAATACCAACCAGAGAGCACTTATTTTTTAAATAAAGCAGAAGATCAAGCGTCGTTCGCTATTTTTGTAGTGATTTTCGTTAAAAAAATATCGGCTCAGTTAATAGCTGAACAAGCAATAGTATTAGCGCAATTGCAGTTAGAACTATCTAGAGATATTTTGCCGATCAAATTAAAGAGCACTTTTTTCAGCTTTTCATTATTGGCAGCAAACGTAGCTAAAATTTGCTCCACCTCCGTCGGCGGTACATCTTCAACACCGACATCATAATCGGTGATCAGCGAAATATTCACATAACACATCTCCAGCTCTTTAGCGAGATAACTCTCCGGATATTGCGTCATATTGATGACCTGCCAGCCATTGCGGCTGTAACTGCGCGATTCTGCTCTGGTGGCAAAACGCGGCCCTTTAATTACGACCACTGTACCGTTTTCATGCACAGAAATCCCTTCTTCTTTTACCGCCGCTATCGCCAGTTTACGCAGTGCTGGGCAATAGGGTTCTGCCATATGCACATGCACAACTTTTGGCCCTTCATAAAATGTCGCCGGGCGTCCTTCAGTCATATCGACAATATCATCGCAAATAACAAAATCACCGGGCTTAATATCGCGCTGTAGCGAACCGGCGGCACAGGGACCAATAATTTTTTTAACACCCAGCTCTTTCATTGCCCATAAATTGGCCAGATAAGGAACTTTGTGCGGCGGAAAACGGTGATCGGCGCCATGCCGCGGCAAGAACGCCACTTTTTTGCCGGCGATCTCGGCGATACTTATTTTATCGGCCGGTTTGCCATAAGGGGTATCGATCTCCACCTGTTTTACATCTTGCAACAGACTATAAAAACCTGAACCACCAAAAACGCCGATATCCGCACACTCTTTAATTTTTGTCATATAAAACTATCCTTTAAAAATAAATTTTTTCTTGGGAGCTTGCTTTCTTTTAGTCTTAACAGAAACTTCCTCAATATATTCATTTTTTAAATTTCTTAGCAGCGTATGTAGCGCAGTTTCTTTTTCTGACATTTTAGAACCTAAAAACAATATAAGATCTTCGATCTCTTCTATTTTTTCTTGTTCTGCTGGCGACAAGAGTTTGTCTAAATGTTTATCATTCAACAAAGAATCAAAACTAATGCTATAGCTTTTAACTTCAAGGATCATTGCTCTCAGTCGTTCTGTTAATTTAACTAGATCATGGGCAATTTCCTTTTGGGTCATTTTTTGTAACGTGGCTATAACTTTGTTTAACATTTCATAACCTCCTGTTTTAGATAAAATCAATAATACTAAATAATCCGCAAAATT
>CAYUXF010000112.1:0-3492 GCA_964448755.1 uncultured bacterium | reverse complement strand
AAACCCCCGATGATACAATCCGGCAAAAGGGACAGTAGGATTAATGCTAATCATTTGTTCACCTTCAGCTGCTATCTGATATTTAAAACTCTGGGGCACAGAATAGGTGCCGCTGCCATGCGCCGACCAATAATAATCAGAGTCACCCTTCGCAGCTTGCACCGTCTGCTCATTAAAAGAAACCGGCGCACCAAGAGGATCAAGTCCGGCGGCAACAGCGCTGCCGGTATTTTTAATTATTTCAATGTTCTCGTAATTGAGCGTTGAGCGGGCAGAGCCATCAACTGTCTCTGCCGTTAAAACAATTCCGTATTTTCCTTCTATCTTGCGCTGTGTACTGCTAGGGAGCGGAAAGGCCCCGTTCCAGACGATCTTTTTTTCCAGCGGCGAACCAAGATATTTTTTATTCTCTTGCAACGCAGCCACCGGCGAACCATCGGCCTTATTGTAAACTTTTGCCGTTATAAAACAGTCTTTATTAGCGGTAAAACCAACTGTTAGTTGGTCCATTTCCTGGTCAAAGGCATCGAATTTTTTATTTTCCGGAACAACCGCGCCGCCGGCAAAAACAAATGGCGTTTTAACATTAAACGTTGCCATTGAAGAACTAAAGCCAAGTCCATCATAACCAGCCGCAGCAACTCTTACCGTATAAACACCATCAGAGGCATAGCCGCCACCAGGCAGAAGGCCGTTCCAGGTCAAATTAAAATTGCCCGCTAAATTATCTTCTGCCAATTCAATAATATAGGGATTGTGTTTAGGGCGATAGGCGGCTTTACCAAAAACTAGATCAGAACCATCGCGTGCTATCTCTTCAAGGCTCTTTTCACCGAGATCACTCTCTATATATAAGGAAGTAATATTTTTATTGAGAACCAGATCAAAGCCGCGCTCTGTGCCAGCGGCAATCTCATCTGTAATAGAAAGCATACCGCTGTTCAAAGAATAGCCCGGCATGGCAAGACCAGCCGCTGATCTAATATCCGCCACACCGGCGATCTTGACATTGCAGCTGACATTTTGTGTTGCTCCGGCACTCAGGCGCAAGTGCCAGCCAGCTTCATCGGCCCAAACAAAAAGACCTTTGTCTCTACCGGCGGTATAATCTGGCCGGCCATAATACTTTAACCCCTCAACATTAACAAAGGTTTTATAAAAAGCGACTTCGCCGTCCGGCGCAATAATTTCCACACCGATATTGGCTTTTTTATTGGCATTGAAAAATGTCAGTGTTAAATTTGAACTAACAGCAAAATCAATATTATTTACTTTTGTCTTAAGCGCTGCATAAGGCGAAATAACCTCGGCGGCCAAAGAACTATCTACCACTACATGCTTAATGGTTGCCGCTGTTGCTCCTAACCCTTCTTCGTAAGCGACAGCCAGCAAAGTATATTTGCCGTCTGTTAAACCTTGGGTATTCCAATAACCTATCAAAGTATCTTTCTGCACCTCACGGTAAGAGACATTGGACAACGTTTCGCTATTTTTTCTATTAATGAAGGGAACATCTAAAGCTGTTGTCTGCCAAACAGACTGATCTATATTATTCAAATTCTGTGGCACCGCCAGATGATCAGCAGCCCAGTATAAAATATATTTTTCAAAATCTTTAATATTAGACCAGTTATTGTCGGCAATACGTCCAATTAAAGAGACTATGCCGGCCACTCGGTCATTATCTTTTGGAACGGTTATTTCCGGAACAATGCCATCTTTAATAACTTCTGTATAGGCTTTGCGTTTATTACCCCAGATATCGCTGGCGGTCAGCTCAATGGAATAAACACCAGCGGAAAGTTCGCTACTGTTGGCTGCCCAGTTAAAAATATAAATACCGGAAAGGTCGTTGATCAGCAAGTCATCAAAAACAACTGCTTGATCACTCTTTCTTTTGATCAGGGCTTTGACCTCTATTTTTCGTGTGCCGGTTAAAAGCGGGGAACCCTCATCTTTAACCTGATACTCTATTTTTGCTTGGTAAGGATCTGTCTGTTCTCTGGTCAAAACCAGCGGCCGGGCATGCAGGCCAAAAAGTTCCGGCGGCGTACAATCTACCAAGAGATCTGCACTGGCCGTATGAGAATAGTTGCCGGCCAGATCAAAAACATCGGCATAATAGAAATAACGACCTTCGGTCAGCTCAGTTTGCGCTGTTTGAAACTCATAACTAAATAAATATTGGCCATTTTTTTCTTCATATTCATTTAAAGTATATGTGTATTTTTTTTCTTTATCTTTATTATAGAGCTGAAGCAATACACTCCCCGGCTCATTGAGCGTTATCTGATAAGCCGCCTTCTCATAAGCTGTCGAAATAGTCTGAGGATCAAACTTCTGACTGAGCACTCTAGGCGCAATAGTATCTATATTAAATGTTGCCGTCGCCTCGCCGTTATTGCCAGCCAAATCACTCACTCTAACCGTCAGCTGATATTCACCATCAGGCAGAATTTCGTTATAGTCATCCTCGCCAAAAAAATATAAAAGATGATCACCGGCAGTTACTCTCGATCTAACAGGAAAATGGTAGACCTCTGTTCCATTTTTATCTTTAATGACCGGTCGCAAATTATTTAAAACAACTGCCAAATTATCAGAAACTGTCAGTTCAATTTTTAACTTGCCATCAAGTGTCGGCGAGAAAGCAGCCGGCAGAGATATTTTTACAGACGGCGGTGTCGTATCAATATTAAAATTCCAGGCGGTATAACTCTTATGGCCATAAGTATCATGGGCCAGCAATTCAACGCGCTGCGGACCTTCTGTTAAAGAAACCACTGTTAAAACCCTTGCATAATTGCGGTATTCATCATCATAGCCGCGCTTGATCTCCAGTAAATTTTTAGGGATCTCTTGACCATTAACCAAGAGCCGGTCGATCTGCGACGCATCTATATTATTAGAAACAAACTGCGCATTATAATAATCAACGCTCAGCGGAATTACAGTCTCATTGGTATAACTAAACGGCTGCGGATACAGATTAGAAGCGATCAGCGGTGAGGTTGAACGGATAACACGAACGAACTGACTATTGGAAACACCCAGTTTATTCGTAACCCTAAAAGAAATTATATTCTGTCCCTCAGCTATAGACAGCGCTTGTAAAGAAAAACGGCCCCACTCATCAACAGCTATTTCTTCATAAGGCGCGAAATTAAAAGAATATTCTAACTTAGCTAATTGCGGCGCAAAATCGTAAAGCTCACCTTCTAAAGTTACTTTATTTGCCTTAAAATTATAAGCAAGCGGCAAATAAACAAGCCCTTCGTCAGTAATGATCGGCACACTGGTAACTGTCTGGCTCGCATCTGTCTGCGGCTGAAAATTCTCAACACCTATTTTCGTCTTCTCGTTACCGGAAACAGCATAAAGAGAATGCATAACTACCAATGGTTTATCATAAAGGGCGTTTTGTAAATGACCGCTTAAGCGCTCTTCTTTTAAAATAGAACCGTGGGCGGCAATATCTTCCATAATTTTGTC
>CAYUXF010000111.1:0-3616 GCA_964448755.1 uncultured bacterium | reverse complement strand
CGGCAGAAGAAAAAAACGAGATCAGCCACCGGGCCAGAGCATTAAAAAAATTTGCAGAGATGTTAAAATAATTAAAAACTCAAGGAGCTTTATTCATGAAAATAATGACATTTATTCTCGCCGGCGGTTCCGGTACCAGACTGGCGCCTCTCTCTCTGACATCACCGGGAAAACTGCCTAAACAATTTTTAGCGCTTGTTGGCAACAAAACTATGTTACAGGAAGCAGCAGACAAAGTACCGGCCGGTAACGAAATTATTGTAGTGCCAGAAGAAAAATATACACAAACCGTACAAGCACAACTAGGAAATAGCGCCAAAATTTTAGCAGAACCTTTCGGCTGTAATACTGCACCCGCTATAGGGCTCGCCGCGCTTTACGCCTTAAAAATGACCGCCGACCAAGACACTGTTCTTTTTTTTATGCCGGCCGACCACATTATGGACAAACCTGCTTTTCAAAAATATTTTAAAACAGCAACGGAAGCTGCTTTTAATACCAATAAAATAGTTACTATTGGCATTAAGCCTACGCGCCCGGAAACCGGCTATGGCTACATTAAAGTTGCCGATAAACACAATGAAAAAGCATATAATGTTAATAGTTTTGTAGAGAAACCAAACTTAGCAACTGCCGCACAATATTTAGCTGCCGGCGGCTATTACTGGAACGCCGGAATTTTTAGCATGAAAATAAAAACAATTTTAGCAGCACTAAAAAAAGATGCACCGTTAATTTATGAAAAAATAAGCAACATTGATCTAACAAGCAATCTTAGCCAAGAAATAACCAGAGAATATACAGCAATTAAAGAGGCTAAACAAAATATTTCTATTGACTATGCTGTCATGGAAAAAGAGGCAGCCAATATGCTCCTCGTTGAGGCTGGCGAAGATCTTGAATGGAACGACGTCGGCGGCTGGGTAGCGCTCTCAAAATATATTAACCAGGACCAAAATAACAATCTGGTCTTAAATTATCTCTCGCTTGAGATCAAATTAGAGAACTGCCGAGATTTACTGATAGTAACATCGGTTAACGGCATCTTAATAACGCCGCAAAGCTCTGCACAAAAAGCTAAAGAGATTATTCCAGGGATAGAAAGCGGCAAAAGAACAGAACTGATCTCCTGCCAAAACAGTACTATAAAAAATAATGAGGCCGAACTCTATATTGGCGGTATAGATCTTGTTAACTATGATATTGAATTAAAAAATAACCGTTTAACAATTACAAAAAATTAAGCGAACGCTTTTTTACTCAAAAGATAGACCTGCTGGGTAATAATGTTCTGGGAATGATCATTCTCGTTCAAATTAATTGTCCGACAACCTAAATATTGGCTCAAAAAATCTGGCAGTCTAGGCAAATTGGCCAGACCACCGGTTATATAGATCTCTTCGGCCGGAAAAATAAGCTCCGTTTTAAGTAAATTAAAAAGCTCTTTGGCGCGGGCATCAACAACCCCGGTCAAAATATCCCCAGACGCTTTTTTAATAAAGCTGTCAAAAAGGCCATTAAAAGAAAAAAATTTTTTTCTGGCCTCGGCACCGCTAAGGCCCAGCACAGAGGAGATATCATTAATAAAATGCTCGCCGCCAATATCCAGAACTTTTATTTTATCTAGAATATTTTCAGAAAAAAACAAAATTTCTGTTGTCTTGCCACCAAGATTGATCAAATAATACTTTTTAGCTCTAGCCACACTATTGAACAAATAAAAGCCATAACAAAATTCTGGAACTAAAGTCTTAAAACTCGCTGCTGTTTTAAAAAAAGCTGCCAACTCTTTTTTTTCTAAAAGCGGGAGAAACCCTCTTTGCGAATTCTCCTCACTAACCAGTGGTTCGGCAATATAAAATTGTTGGTTGCGTTTATTATTCTTAATAATTTCTTTTTTTATTTTTTTTAACGCAAGCTCTTCGTTCTTAAAAACAAAGGCTTTGGCCGGCAGCGAAATAATTACACGGCAATTTTTTAATTTTTGGCCGGCAGCGAGCTGCTCTAAAATTTTGGCAAAATAAAAAGCAGCCCGTTCATAATTAAATTTTGAACAAAAAACCAGATCATGACTGCCAAATAAAACTTCCTGCGGTAGTGCATTCTTGTCTTTAAAAAATAAAGCAGCGGTTTTTGACGAGCCAAAATCAATAACTAATAATTTCTCTTGTTTCAATTTTTAAACCTCACTGCCGGATTCTGATAAGAGCTCAGGTCAATATAGAGGACCTTAAAAAAAGCTATTCCTTCTTCTTCAAAAACTTTTAACAATTTCAATAAACTAGTGATCTTTTTCTCTAAAAAAACCGCCTCACCAATTTTAACTAACAGCTGGTTATGCAAGACCAGCTCCAGATCATTGATATTGCGAATATTAATAATAATCTTTCCTTTAAAATTATTTTCCAAAATATTAACTAAAGGTGCAATATCTTTAAGCGTTCTCTTAATATCCGCTATAGAAGCGAGGCCGTTGCACTCAAATAAAACATTGCTCTGGTCAGGTTCTAACTCGCCTCGATTCAAAATAACACCTTCGGCATCGGTAGACCAGGAATATTTATTAATATTAAAAATAAATACCGGCTGACGCACAAACAGCTCAACAATGATCTTATCGGGATACTCACGTTTTAATTTTACGTCCTTGATATTAGGTATCTTGAGAAGCTCCGTTTTAATGCGACGCAAATTAACACTAAAAATAGAACAATGCGGCTCCAGCTTTATTCTCTCTTCCACTAAAGAAAAAGGGAGATAATCATTATTTTTAATGATCAATTCTTTGACCTGCCAAAAAGACAGCGAAATAAAATAAACCCAAAACTGAAAAATAACAAAAAAAACAAAAGCTAAACTGGCAAACAAGAGAAGGTATTTTCTCATTTTTAAAATTTATTAAGCGCAGCTGTTAATAATATTTTTTCGGTCAGATCAGCAAAGGGAATTCCAATTGCTGCCGCCTCAGCCGGCAGATCAGATTGCGCAGTCATACCGGGCACAGTATTAACTTCTAAAATATAAAAGTTATTTTGGTCGTCAACAATAAAATCTACTCGCACACCGCCGGCACATTTTAAAACCGAGAAAACTGTCGCGGCTGTTTTCTGTATTTTGGCCGTCAACTCAGCAGAAAATTTGGCTGGCAAAATAAACTCCGTGCCACCAGGCGTATACTTTGACTCAAAGTCATAGAATTCATTCTTAGGCACCAGCTCCAATATTGGCAGCGGCAAAACATTGTTGCCGTCCTGCAGAACACCAACAGTTATTTCACGTCCTTTAATATATTTTTCTATAAAAACCGGCGGGCCGTATTCTGCCAGTGTTTTATTATAAATAGCGGACACTTCATCTTTGTTTTTTACAATAGAAACACCAAAACTAGACCCCTCTTTAGCGGCCTTAACAACAAGCGGCGGCGCAAAAGTAATTTTTTCCGCCGAAACAGGCAACTCATAAGCTGCCGTAGGCAAGCCATTCTTTATCAGAAGTTCTTTACATTTAATTTTATCAATACAAATTTCAGAACATCTTACCCCTGGACCGGTATAGGGAATTTTTAGTTCTTCTAATATTTTTTGGATCTGGCCGTCTTCGCCAAGGACCCCATGTA
>CAYUXF010000110.1:0-3775 GCA_964448755.1 uncultured bacterium | reverse complement strand
CCTACCGCCAGCCCTGAACCGTTCAGCGTATGAACAAACTCCGGCTTATCATCGGCACTGCGCTTAAAGCGAATGTTCGCTCTTCTTGCCTGGAAATCACCAAAATTAGAACACGAAGAGATCTCCCTGTATTTATTCTGGCTCGGGAACCAAACCTCTAAGTCATAGGTTTTTCGCGAAGAAAAACCGATATCACCGGTACAAAGTTCCACTACACGATAAGGTAATTTTAATTTTTGCAAAATACTCTCTGCATTAGCTGTCAGTTTTTCCAATTCCGCGTCAGACTCCTCTGGTCTGGTAAACTTGACCAGCTCTACCTTATTAAACTGATGCTGACGAATTAGCCCTTTGGTATCTTTGCCATAAGAACCGGCTTCTTTTCTATAACACAGCGTATGAGCCGTATAGCAGAGTGGCAGTTTGTTGTTATCAATAATTTCTTCACTGTGCAAATTGGTCACAGGCACCTCAGCAGTAGGGATAAGATAAAAAGCTTCATCGCTTGTAGCAAAAAGATCTTCTTTAAATTTAGGCAATTGACCAGTACCGGTCATGGTTTTTTCGTTAACTAGCGTCGGTGGCATGATCTCTTCATACCCATTCTCGGTGGTATGAACATCTAACATAAAATTGATTAGCGCTCGCTCTAAGCGCGCACCCTGTCCGTGATAAACAGCAAAGCGGGCACCAGAAATTTTAGCCGCCTCATCAAAATTGAGGATCCCCAGCTTAGCGCCGATCTCATCGTGCGCCAGCACCTCAAAATCAAATTTTTTCGGCTCGCCCCAGCGGCGCAGTTCTTTATTATCTTCTTCGCTTTTGCCGACAGTAACTTTTTCGTCAGGCAGATTGGGAATAAATAACAAAATATCGCGCTGTTTTTTTTGCAGTTGAGCCGCCTCGGCATCTAGCTCTTTTACTTTTTCCGCCATTTTTTTCAAGCGATCCAGATCTTCCGGCGTCGGTTTACCCTTAGATCCTTTTTTCTGCTCCGCGCGCAAAGCTTCAAGCTCCTGGATCTTTTCCCGCCACTCTTTATCGGCCGCTAAAAAATCATCAACCAGCACAGTATCAGCCCCGCGTTTCTTTAACCCAGTTTTAACCGCTTCTGTATTCTCTCTTATATATCTACTATCGAGCATCTTTTTCCTCCGGATAACAATATTTGGAATTTTATTCTTTATTTATAGCATAGGAGCCGAGTTTCTTAAAATAAGCGCAGATCGAGCCGACCTCTTTTAAAGCCTGTTGAACATTAGCGCTTTCATCGGAACCTTCCAGGTCAATAAAAAAAACATAGTCGCCAATAACTTTTTTACGCGGCCGCGACTCGATCTTAGTTAAATTAATACCGTGTTTAACAAAAATACCCAATATTTCATAAAGTGCCCCCGGCTTATCTTTACGCGTTGAAAAAACTATTGAGGTCTTATCTTTAGTTGTCCGCCGGATGGGGTTCTTACTGATGACCACAAAGCGGGTCTTGGTATTTTCCACATCCTGAATAGCCTCTTCCAAAATTTCCATTTGCATTTCTCTGGCGGCTGAGGCCGGCCCAATAGCGGCATCGCTTTTTCTGCCGTAATCTTTGACAATTAGCACCGCTTTGGCATTAGAGGCGGCGGAATGAATTTTGGCCTGCGGAAAGTTCTTCCTTAAATAATTCTGGCACTGCGCCAGCGACTGCGGATGCGAATAAATATTTTTAATTTCTTTCTTTTTAGCACCTTGATTAACTATCAAATTATGGACAATATCCAAATCAATTTCGTTAATTATCTTGATCTTCATCTCTTTATCTGCCAGCATATCAAGCGTAATATTAATAGCGCCCTCTACGGAATTTTCCAGTGGCACCACGCCTTCTTTAACTTCCCCTTTATTAACCGCTTCAATGACCTCATAAATAGAATCATACGGAACTAACGCCAGTGCTTTATTGTATTTTACCAAATATTTTTTACCCGCTTGTTCGGAGAAAGTACCTGCTGGACCTAAAAAAGCAAATTTCATTGTAGTATAATAGCAAATAGGCTTAATTTAATAAATTGAAATCACTACTGTCCAATAAAATAATTGTCAGTTTATTATGACCCCATCCCCTAGCCCCTTCCCCGCAAATGCGGAGAAGGGGGGCATAAAACAACAATATTTCATTCTGAACGTGAGCTCTCTCCGCGAAAGCGCGGGGAGAGCGGCAAAAGCCAGAGGGGTTAAAATGGATTGTTTTTAGTTGGACAGCAGTAAATTGAAATCATCGTTATATGAATAGCTCAGAGGTTAACCCCTGAGCTAAATCACTTATTCTTTTTAATCTTCTTGTATTTTTATCTCGGCGAGGATATTTTCATCACTATACATATCTAGCTCTTTAATCAACGAACTGTCTTTGATATTAAAATTTGCGTGATTCTCACCTTTTTTTCTGGCAGTGATCAAGATCTGAGCACCTATTTGCGGAATAGCTTTGATATCCTTAACATCTCGGTATTTTATATCATGCGCATTTTTTTCCTGCATTCTGAATCTATTCGGCAGCATTTTATTATCTTTTAAATATTTAATTATTGCCGCATAGGTGCTGGTAATTGGAACGTTTAACGTAACGCTCTCTTCTGCACCCGGACTGAGCAACAACTTTAATTCTATTGTATTTGCCTTTATCCTTTTATCAGAAAGAGAATCGATCATCTTGCGGTGTTTTCTTTGCCAAAAATTATCTTTGACCTCTTTGGCGATATGCGCATCTCGCCCAAAGATCAATATATCGCCTGGCTGCAACTGATAATTATAATTATAAACTTTTGCTTCGCTCTTTATCTTGTGCAGTTCGCCATTTTTCTTTATTGATACATCGAGCATTTTGGGCAAACCTCCTTTAGAACTCTCCAAGACATCACAAATAATATTGAGAATATTCTGATCTTTGTTCATGTTCATAAAAAAACCTTTTGTGCCAAATAACTTTGAAATACCAGAAACATCGGCAAAAATGAGTTTTTCGTCGCCTGATTTCTTTTTGTAACCATGTGAGTAATGTGTTAAGTGATTGGTCCCTTCCCCGCGCTGATTGCGCAAATGAGCCTCTTCACCGCCAACAAACTGGATCTCTATCGGTACACTTTTGACAACATTGCCATGCTCATCAGCAATACCCAGCACATTTTCATAGGTACAGTGCAGCACATCGGCATAGCCGCTCTCTTTGGGTTTTTTATTGAAATCTTTGAACCTGGTTTTGTTTTCCTGGAGAACAAGTTTCTCATCGAACAACTTTTTTATTTTCCAGACCTCTGCCATAGAACGGCAGATAATACGAAAAGCGACAAGGTCCTTAAGATTTTTTCCCTCTTCTTTATTTTTTCTGATCTTCTCAATATCTTTTATCCGGTCTTCAACATAGAGGATAGCATCTTCAGTAATAATTCCTTTTACTACGGCCTTATTATAAACAGGGACCATCTGCTTATTTAAAAAATCTTTAGAAAGATCAAAAAGCTGATAATAATCGACCTTTATTTTATTTTTAATCAATCCGAAGATCTGTTGATATTTCGGATCATTTTTTCTCAGATCGATAGTTCTTTTTCTCAGCTCACTGGGTATCGTCTTAGACAAAAGGCGCTCATTTCTAGAACCATATTTATATTCTTGACTTAAAATAAGTGAAACATAGCGCAAGACATCATAGACAGGAACTTCTGGCCGGAGAATATCATCGGACAGAGAACGAGCAGAGACCAGGGCATCACATAAGAAAAACTTCAACAGG
>CAYUXF010000109.1:0-3862 GCA_964448755.1 uncultured bacterium | reverse complement strand
TGTGTTGCATTTGGTTTTAGTGTTGAAAAGAGCGAGGGAATAGAGGTTGTCGGCAGAAGAATAAATGATAATTCTTTAAATAGTGTCAATTATGGCAGAGCACAAGTAATTACTGCCGAAGATATTAAAAAAAGTACAGCTAAAACGATCCCCGATCTTTTACAGGAGAAAATAGGGTTAATAAAGTATTCGAACGCTACGGGTAATGATCTCGACTGGACATTGAATTATGGCGGATTTAACAGTGGCGAGGAGTTTGTTGTAATAGTTGACGGGGTTAAAGTTAATGAAACAGACGATAATATTGTTTACTGGTCTACTTTATCGGTTAGCGATATAGAAAAGATCGAGGTTATTCCGGGCGCTCAGTCAGCTGTATTTGGCAGCGGAGCTTTTGCCGGTGTTATTAATATAACAACTAAAAAAGCGGCTGTTAACGAAATAGACCTTAGTGCCGGCAGCTACGGCTTTGGCAGACAGAATCTAGTATTAGGCGATAACTGGGATAATTTTTATTATAGATTAAATTATGACCACAGCGCCGAGACAGGATATAGAAACTATTCCGGTTATGATTCTCAATTATTAAATGGGCGTATTGGTTGGGCAGACGAAACGCAGGAAGTTAATTTAAATTATAAATTGGCGGATGTCTCAATGAAATATCCTGTCCAATTGACCGAGGAAGAGGCTCATGATCTGACAGAGAGAACAAAATCTCCCGGCGTGCATGCTACCAGGCAAATAGATACGGATATGGCAAGCGTAGATTATGTTAAGAGCCTTAGTGATTACTGGAAAATGGCGCTGACTGCCGGTAAAAAAGAGAGAGCAATAGAATATAAAGCCCTTTCTAAATCAAGTTCTGCCAATGATAGTTATATGAAAGAGCAAGAGAAGGCCAATAACTATATCGCTCAATTTACATTTAATGATCGCTTAAGTTTTGGGCAGGAGACTCGGCTGGCCGATATAGATTCTTATTCTTATGGCTATGACAGGAATGCGCTTAAAAGGACCGATCTGAAAACACGCTATGATGCGACCAAAGGAGAATATGCTTACTTTGCTCAATATACTGATAAATATGGGCCTTTGGCGATCAGCTATGGTGTTAGAGATGATGTTATTGACTATGTAAATTATGACAAACTTAATAATATCAGAAAATCAGATAAAAAATTTTCTAAGAGAACACATAATGGAGAAATAGGGTTAGAGGTAGCTTCCGGTGCACAGGTCTATTTTAATTACGGCGAGGCTTTTAAAGCGCCGACATTTTCCGATTTGTTTCGTAGCAGTAGTGCCTGGGCGTTAGCTAACGAAAATCTAACATCTGAATTGGCTAAAACTCAGCGTGGTGGCATCCGTTTTGACAAAAGAGGGTTTAATTTAAACTGGTCTGTTTATCGGACGATCGTAGATGATGAAATTATTTCTGTTACAAATCCCTTTACCTGGGTTGCGACGAATGAGAACGCCCAAAAAACACAAAGGGACGGCTATGATATTTTTGCCGGCCAAAAAATAGGCGCCTGGAATTTCTGGGGAAATTATGGTTTTGTCAAAGCTCGTTTTGTGGAATTCAATGACGGATCTACCGACTATGAGGGGAGTGAGCTGCCGATGGTGCCGGAAGAAACTTATTCTCTGGGGATCGATTGGCAGGGAAAAAAACTAAGCAGCAGTTTTGTTTATAACTTTGTCGGTCAACAGTATCTGGCCAGCGATACTTCCAATGAGCAGGATAAACTGGCTGCTTATAACTTTAGTGATCTGAAATTAAAATATCAGGCTACGAAAGATCTCAGTGTATATTTGGATATAAATAACTTGTTTAACAATATCTACAATACAAAAGGCTTATGGTGGTGGAATACCAACTGGTACAGGTTATATACACCGGCAGACCTGAGATCTGCTACAATAGGGATGAAATGGCAGTTCTAGTTCTATTGATATTGGCTTCAATAGTCTCTCTGGGAGTGATCCTGGAGAGACTGTCTTTTTTTATTAAGAACAAAGAATTTTCTGTAATTGACGCTGACAAAAATCTCAATCTGCTTTCAACGATGATCTCTGTCGCGCCGCTGCTGGGTATTTTAGGGACGATCCTTGGTATCATGCAGGCTTTTGGCGGCTTTGAAGGGGCGGTGCCAGACATGAAAATGATTGGCGCCGGCATTTCAGTTGCCTTGAGAACTACCGCCTATGGCTTGGCCATAGCGATCGTCGATCTGCTTTTTTACAACTATTTTCAGCACAAAATAGACATGTTGACCCCCTCTGTCTCTCCGTCAGAGACGGATAGACATCTCCCCCTTCAAGAAAGGGGAGAAAGAGCCGAGCTTCGTCGTGAAAAATAGAAGGATACAGCCGACTATCGAAATGATCCCGCTGATTGACGTGATGTTTTTATTGCTGATCTTTTTCATTTACGCTGCTCTTAATATTGCCAGCTTGAAGCAGCTGCCGGTGGAGCTACCAGAGACAATGCAGGCGTTGCGCCCAGAAAAAGATTACTTGCAGTTGGTCGTCAAAAGTGACGGAGTGTTTTTAAACGAACAGGCTATTGAGCTAAAGCAGCTAACCGCGATAGAAAAAAATAAAAAAGTTTATGTGGCTGCCGATAAAAATATTGCTTATGCCAGAGTAGTAGAGGTTTTGGCCGCGTTGAACAGCGCCGGCATTGAAAAGATTTCGCTGGAAACAAAATAGATGAAGAGATATTTTTTATTGTCGGCATTGATACATCTTATTGTTTTCTTGTTGGTATTCTCTTTTAAAGAAATTGTTTTATTAAATAATTTTACATTGGCGGACTCTTCTGTAGAGATATTTTTTAGTAAAAATGATCTCGCTGCCGGCAATGGCAAAGAGGTTGCTCAAAATAAGAGCAATTTGAATTATGAAAAAGCGGGGATAGAGACCTTGCGCCAGCTGGTCAAAAGTAATGAACCGCCGCGCTATCCGCTTTTAGCTTTGCGCAATAACTGGAGCGGCGAAGTGGTTTTGCGTTTTTTCATCAATGGCAGTGGCCAGCTTGATGAGCTGGCAATTGTTAGCTCTTCCGGCTATGCTTTGCTCGACAGAGCGGCTCTTTCTGCCGCGCAAAACTGGCGTTTTTTCTCTTCTGATAAAAATGTGCAGATAGATTATCCGGTCAGATTTGTCTTAAAAGAGAGCTAGTAGAATTAAAAATAATTGAATCGTTATGAAGAATAGCTCGATAATTACTCATAATAATATTTATTGAATAGGGACGGATATGGTTGTTCTTTTGAGAAAATTGATTGAGCATTTAAATGCGGAGCGGTTTATTGCCGATTTTTTTAAAGATCCAGAGCAACAGACACAGCTGATCAGAGAGCTTGTTAAAAGAGAAGGGCGCTACGCTTTTAATTTTCCCTGGCTGGGTTTTGCCAGAAAGATCTCTAAAAAGATGACTGAACAAGGCGTCTCTTTTTCCGACTTTTATGATTATGAAAAGAAAATAGCGGCACTTTTTCATCCCCGGCTGAGCAAAATCGGCCTGAATATCTATGCGGATATTTTTATTGATCGTTATTTAGCTAAAAGAAGCAAGTCGTATTTGCCGGAATTTAATAAACTCTCCAAGAGACAAATTAAACAGAGCGACTGTGAAGAGCTTTTTAAAAAGATCTTTCTGAGTGACGGGCATCGTTTAATTATTGCCTTGCTCGATATTTTTCGTAAAAAAGACAAACACAATAAAGAGCTTTTTGATATTTTGGTTGTTTTAGAAAAAGATGTGCTACAAATAAAAAACAGCTTAAGTGCCAATGATGACAAAAACAAAAAACTGGTAAAACGCTACTATGATCAATATCAGCGCCAGAGC
>CAYUXF010000108.1:0-3959 GCA_964448755.1 uncultured bacterium | reverse complement strand
CCAACTCACCCCTACTACGCTAAAGCTTCGCAGGGCTGGCCCTACTGAAGCTAAGCTAGCGTAGTAGGGGCAGGCCCAACCCCCTCCTCGACTACGGCGAGACTCCCCCTTGTTGCGCCCTGCCGGGCTTAAGGGGGAGAAAAATAAATTTCTTACGATATATATAATATAAGATAAGTATTTGGGGGCCAGTAAATGTTTAAGAAAATTATTAAAGAGCAAGATACTATTCATTTTATTATTCACCCCGAATTTGCCAGGGATGAACATGAAAAATTTGAAGAATATTACACAGAACTTCATTCTTTTTTCTCAAACCTTGAAACATCTTTTATTGAGACCAATTGTTTTTTAATTAAAACCAAATACGATAACG
The DNA here is from genome assembly GCA_964448755.1 of uncultured bacterium. Lineage (GTDB taxonomy): Bacteria > Margulisbacteria > Termititenacia > Termititenacales > CAYUXF01 > CAYUXF01. The sequence goes on along the minus strand of CAYUXF010000108.1, from coordinate 3,583 downwards.
ATTTTGCCAGCTTAATTCCACAAAAAAACCAATTAACTTCTTATACCCATTTAGACGGGTACGCTTCCGGCAATATAGGTCATGAAAATTGGCCGGAATTTAAAAATATTGCCGACAGAATAAAAGATAAAAAGATAGTCTTTCACGGCAGTTATTTAGGATTTTGTGTCCGCGGCTTTGCCATGCAACTGGCAACTTACTATTATATAGACGAAGAACTGGCCAGGGAAACCTTTACCCCCTCTGCCACAGCCAATCATATAGAACAACAGCAACTTCTTAATAAAACAAGACTGCGCGATAACCTGCTATCAGAAAGCTTAAATCAAAGAAAATTTGCCGATAAATTTTTTTACGGTAATGTTTTGGGCTTATACTCTAACGACCTGGTCAAAAGAAGCCCGGCCAACAACACAATAATTATGGATATTGATTGGATAAAATATTTTATGGACAGCCAGATGACCAACGAAAATACTAGAATATTCTTTTAGAACATAGATCTATTATTTTGTATTGCTTTAACAGTCTTTTTTTGCAAGAATTATGCTCTAGTATATATTTTATCTTACAAAATTTTTTTATATTTCAGGAGGAAAAAATGTTACCAAAAGGTTTTAAATACGCCGGAATTAACGCCGGATTAAAAGCAAAAAATAAAAAAGATATGGGCTTGATAGTTTCTGAAGTGCCGGCAGTTTGCGCCGGGGTTTTGACCAAAAACCAAACAGCCGCCGCCTGTGTAAAATACAATAAACTAGTTCTCAAAAAAGGGAAAGCCAAAACCATTGTTGTTAATACTAAAAACGCCAATGCCGCTACCGGTGAAGAGGGCGAGCGCAATAACCAAGCTATGGCCGAAATAGCCGAAACATTTTACGGCGGACCGGTCTTAACCGCCTCAACAGGCATTATTGGCAAACAGCTGCCGATGGATAAAATTAGCCTCGGCGTTGAAAAATTGGGCAAAGCCTTAAAAGCCAATTACAACGACTTTGCTAACGCGATACTGACGACCGACCTGCGCGCTAAAAAAATCACCAAGCAAATTGATTTTAACGGCAAAAAGGTAGTTATTGCCGGCGCGGCCAAAGGCTCAGGGATGATCCACCCCAACATGGCCACCATGCTCGGGTTCATTACCACTGACGCCAAAATAGATAAAAAAACTCTCAAAAAAATGTTAGTTAACGCCACCGAAGCCTCATTTAATGCAATTACTGTTGATGGCGATACCAGCACAAATGATATGGCTTTAGTTCTGGCCAATGGCCTCTCTGGTGTAAAAATTAGCGGCAAAAAGAAAAAGGATCTTTTTTATAAAACACTTTTAGAAGTTTGTATTTATTTAGCTAAAGAAATAGCCCGCGACGGCGAAGGAGCTACTAAATTAATGGAAGTCACAGTCAGCGGTGCCCGCAGCGTTAAAGACGCTCTGCAAGTAGCAAAAACCGTGGCGGGTTCACCTTTAATTAAATGCGCAGTTTACGGCGGCGACAACAACTGGGGGCGCTTAATTGCCGCTGTTGGCCGTGCCGGCGTAAAAATTGACCCGGAAAAAGTGACAGTTAACTGGCAGGGTTTAAAAACCAAGAATGTCAAAATTAATATTAATCTCGGCAAAACCAGGGGCAAAACACACAGTGCTACAGCCTGGGGCTGTGACCTGACTGAAAAATATGTGGAGATAAATACAGCCTATAACTAGGGCTATGTGACTATTCTTTAAATATCGGGTATAATTTGACCTACTTTTAGGCGGCCGGACAGTCGCCTTTATTTTTTGAGGCACAAAATGAAAAAAAATCAGGAAAAAGTTAAAGCAATACTGGAAGCGCTACCGTATATTAAAAAGTTTGCCGGCGCAACAATTGTAATTAAATACGGCGGCTCGGCAATGCTCGATGAAGAGTTAAAAAAAGCGGTCATTAGAGATATTACCCTTTTGAGCTATATTGGCCTGCGACCGGTAGTGATCCACGGCGGCGGCAAAGAGATCAACCGCTGGCTCGATAAAATAGGCAAAAAATCTGAGTTCTCTAAAGAGGGTTTACGGGTTACCGACCTGGAGACCATGGAAGTTGCCGAAATGGTCCTGGGCAGGATCAGCAAAGAGATCGTTCAATTAATTAACAGCGAAGGTGAAACTAAAGCGGTTTCGCTCTCCGGTAAAGACGGCGGCCTGATAAAAGCGATTAAGATGACATCGGAAATAGATCACGGCTATGTTGGCGATGTTGAGAGCGTGAATATTAAATTGATCGAGACCCTGCTCTCTGCAGGCAATATCCCGGTGATCTCATCTATTGGCATGGGCGACAACGGCGACACTTACAATATTAACGCCGACCACGCCGCATACGCCATAGCAGGTGCTTTGAACGCCACAAAATTAATTCTTTTGACCGATGTTGACGGTGTCCTGGACAAAGACAAACAATTGATCCAGCGCTTTAATGCCAATGAAGCGGAACAATTAATTAACGACGGCGTTATTACCGGCGGCATGATCCCCAAAGTGCGCGGCGCTTTAAGTGCGCTCGAACAGGGGGTTAGATCGGTACACATTTTAAACGGCACGATTGAACACTCCATCTTACTGGAGGTTTTGACCGATCAGGGTATTGGCACCATGATCACCAAATAAAGGAAGGACTGTGTTTGTAATGAAAAGGAAAGATCTTTTAACTCTGGAAGATATGAGTAAAAAAGAGATAGAAAATATTTTAAAATTAGGGATTAAAATAAAAAAAAGACCGAGTCATTACGCCGGCAGACTCAAAGGCAAAACACTGGCAATGATATTTGACAAACCATCGACCAGGACCAGGGTCTCTTTTGATGTCGGTATTTATCAGCTGGGCGGTCATCCCATTATGATGAAAGGCGATGAATGCGGCCTTGATGAAAGAGAATCTACCGCGGATGTAGCGCGCACTCTCTCCCGCTTTTGCGACGGCATTATGATCAGAACTTTTGAACAGGAAATAGTTGATGATCTGGCAACCTATGGCTCGATACCGGTCATTAACGGCTTAACTGACAAGTATCACCCTTGCCAGGTATTGGCTGACGCCATGACGATCTACGAACAAAAGAAAAAACTAAAGGGTGTTAAATTAGCTTTTATTGGCGACGGCAACAACATAGCTAATTCACTAATGCATCTGGCAGATAAAACCGGCCTGGAACTGGTGGTCTGCACACCAAAAGGTTATGAACCGAAAAAAGAGGTAGTAAATAAAATAGCAGGAAAAAATATCTCGATAACCAATAACATTTCTGAAGCTGTAAAAAATGTAGATTATATCTACACTGACGCCTGGGCCAGTATGGGACAGGAAAAAGAAGCGGCCAAAAGAAAAAAAGTATTTAAAAATTTTCAGGTCAATAAAGAAGTGGTAAGTAAAGCAGCAAAAGATGTCAAGATATTACACTGCTTGCCGGCACACCGCGGCGAAGAGATAACCGACGAGGTCATAGATTCAGCTAACTCCGTTGTTTTTGAACAGGCAGAGAACAGACTGCATGTACAAAAGGCGATATTACTGAAGCTTTTGGGATAAGAAAGCTATCCCTATCC
>CAYUXF010000107.1:0-3996 GCA_964448755.1 uncultured bacterium | reverse complement strand
TGCTGCAGACAGTTCTGGCCATAACTTGTTCTGTATTTTAAGCGACCAATCAGATCAAAAAGTTTTGGCGAAAGATTCTGAACATCGAGCTCCAGCGAGATCTTTTCGCCGCTTTCGCGCACGCTCTTGATCAATTCTTTACGCATTTTCTCAACAGTCTCTTCAATTCTGGTCGGATGGATCCGGCCATCTTTAATTAAAGTAATTAAAGTCATTCTGGCGATCTCTCTTCTGATCGGATCAAAACCGGAAAGAACTACAGCTTCCGGCGTATCGTCAATGATCAGGTCGATACCAGTCAATTGTTCAAAAGTCCGGATATTACGACCTTCGCGGCCGATAATGCGACCTTTCATTTCATCGCTTGGCAGATTAACTACCGACGTGGTCGATTCCACTACGTTATCTACCGCACAGCGTTTAATAGCTAATGTAATAATATCTTTGGCCTTTTGTTCCGATGTACGCTTAACATTCTCCTCATATTCTTTGATCTTTTTTGCCGCTTCATTTTTAAGATCTTGCTCTAAGTTGATCATCAACTGCTGTTTAGCTTCGTCACGCGACAACTGCGAAACCTTTTCCAGTTTTTCGGTCTGCTGTTTAATGATCTCTTCCAGCTTTACTCTTTGGGCATCTAAAACATTTTTTAAGTTCTCCGCTGTTCTGCTTTTCTCATCAATAACTTTTTCTCTCTCTTCCAATCTGATCTCTTTTTGCGTCAACCGCTGCTCCAGCTGATTGAGTTCGCCGCGTCTGGTCCTGGCTTCTTCCTCAAAATCACTGCGCATTTTAAGCGCTTCGTCTTTTGCCTTAATTTCGGCACTTTTTAAAGTATTTTCCGCCGTTAATTTAGCCTCCGAAATAATTTTTTTTACATTAAGCTCCGCTTCTTTTAAAGCTGAGTCGGCAATATATCTTGAATAAACAAAAATTGCGCCACCGCCTACTAATAACCCTATGATAAACATTATTGCTGTCATCATCTGTAACTACCTCCTGTTAAAATAATCTTCTTCTCTTTTCGATAACTGTTTGTTGTTCTGACGGGATCGCGCTTAAAGAACGACCCCGTCAATTTAATTACTCTTTGCTTTCCGCCAGCACGGGCTCAAGCTCTTCGCTCTTTTCTTTCTCTTCCTGAATTTCCTCAAGCATTTCCGGATTAATACTCTCACGAACTTTTTTGTTTATCTCTGCCAGAATATCCGGATTCTCTTTTAAATATTGTTTGGCATTCTCACGACCCTGCCCTATTTTGGCATCATTATAGGTATACCAGGTGCCGGATTTGTTAATGATATTAGCGCTTGTCGCCAGATCCAAGAGATCTCCCTCAATAGAGATACCGGAGCCGAACATAATATCAAAAACCGCTGTTTTAAACGGTGCTGCCACTTTATTTTTAACAACTTTAACTTTGACCTTATTACCTAAAAACTCTTCGCCTTTTTTCAGCGATTCTATTTTTCTTATTTCCAATCTGACCGAAGAATAAAATTTTAAGGCATTACCGCCGGTAGTGGTTTCCGGACTGCCGAACATCACACCAATTTTCATTCTGATCTGGTTAATAAAAATAACTGTACAATTTGTTTTAGAAATAATACCGGTCAACTTACGCATAGCCTGTGACATCAATCTGGCCTGCAGACCCATATGACTATCTCCCATATCGCCTTCCAATTCATTCTTTGGCACTAAAGCGGCGACAGAGTCAACAACAATAATATCGACCGCACCGCTGCGCACCAAGGTTTCACAAATTTCTAAGGCTTGCTCGCCAAAATCTGGCTGCGAAATTAAGAGATTATCTATATCAACACCGAGCTTTCTGGCGTAGACCGGGTCCATAGCGTTTTCTGCATCTATGTATGCCGCTATCCCACCTTGTTTCTGGACTTCGGCTACAGCATGCAGACAAAGTGTTGTTTTACCGGAAGATTCCGGACCATAGATCTCAATAATACGCCCTTTGGGAAGACCCCCAATACCCAGTGCCAGATCCAATGAAATAGAACCGGTCGGGATCGCCTCAATTTGCATCGATACGGCATTTCCCATTTTCATAATTGAACCTTTGCCGTAATTTTTTTCTATCTGGGCAATGGCCACCTCCAGCGCTTTGGCTTTGTCGCTATTCACCCCTGTTTTACTTTTTGTTTCACCCATAAACTTAACTCCTTTCAAATCATTTTTTTGTCTTCACAAAACGACTTATTTTTTTACTTTATTATTCTCAAAATAGATCTCTAACATTTTAAACGCCGCCAATACTGTCAAACCTCTGATCTTTTCGCGCGAGCCATCGAACATAAAATGTTTAACCAGCTCTTTTTCATCGTCCGCTAACGCAATATAGACCATGCCGACCGGTTTACCATCGTGAGGCTCCGGACCGGCCACACCGGTAACAGCAAGAGAAAGATCTGTCTTTAACCGCTGCCTGATCCCTCTGGCTAAACCGGCTGCCGTCTCCGCCGAAACCACACCATGTTTGGCAATAATCGCCGGCTCAATACCGGTCATAACTACTTTTGCCCGCACATGGTAACAAACCACGCCGCCAATAAAGAACTTTGAACTGCCGGCAAGTGAAGTTAACCGCTCGGCCAACAACCCGCCAGTCAAAGACTCCGCCACAGAAAGCGTTTTGCCACGGGCCGTTAACAAACCGGTGGTTTTTAATTCCAGGTCTTTATCAAACTCTATTTTGGCTTTATCTAAAAAAGCCTGAAATTGTTCTCCCATTCTTTAACGCCGCCTCTTGCTAACTTGTTCCCTGTTTTTAGGCCAAAACCTGGCGATTAAGCCAGAGATATTCAATTAATGAATAGAGCGCCACCAGACAGGAGAGATAATAAAGAACCAGGCCACCAGGCCATTTAGCTAAAATTAAAAACAAAGCAACCATCTGCAAGGCGGTCTTGAGCTTTGCACTCTGACTGGCGGCAATTATCTTGTTTTTGCCGGCCGCCACCGCCCTAAAACCCATAATGGTAAATTCTCTCACCAGCAGAAAAATTACCGAGGATGTAAATAACACATTATTATAAAAAACTGCCAGGACAACTAAAATAGACATAACCAGTATTTTATCCGCCAGCGGATCTAAAAACTTACCAAGGTCAGAACCCTGGTCAAATTTTCTGGCAACATAACCGTCAAGCCAATCGGTAAACGATAAAAGCGCAAACAAAAATGCCGTCAAAACCCTAGCCGGGGTATATAGTAAATAAATTATTGCGGGGACAAACAAGATACGGGCAATTGTTAAGGCCAGTGCCGTATTCAAGTTAAGGGATAACCTTTCCATAGATAACCGGACGCACCGGTAAGGTGAACTTTTAAAAATTCTCCGGGAGATATTTTTTTATTGCTAGGACGATCCTGTAAAATCTCTATACCGCCGTCAATATCGGGAGCGTCTCCTTGAGAGCGCCCGAAAGTAGGGGTATCCATTAATATTGTCAGTTCTTTTCCGATCATTTTTTTATTCGTCCTATCAATAACTTCACTTTGTTTATCTATTAATTGTATCGCTCTGGCTTTTTTCACAGCAGGCAATATCTGTTCTTTATAACCGGCAGCAGGTGTCCCCGCCTCCTGCCAATATTCAAAAACAGAGAGCTTGTTAAATTCAAATTCATCAACAAAATCGAGCAACTGAGCAAAATCTTCTGCACTCTCGCCGGGAAAGCCAACAATAAATGTTGTCCGCAAGGAGAGCTCAGGCATTAATTTTCTAGCCTGTTGCAGTTTACTCTTGATCGAAGCTGCCGTTGTCCTTCTTTTCATTTTTTGCAGGATATTGTCTGAAATATGCTGCAAAGGAATATCCAGGTATTTGCAGATCTTCGGCTCACTAGCCATTAATTTTAAAAGATCTTCATTGAGCATCTCGGGATAGGTATAAAGCAGTCTGATCCAGCTCAACCCCTCTAAACGAGAAAGCTCTTTTAACAATAACACTAAAGAAGGTTTCTGATAAAGATC
>CAYUXF010000106.1:0-4048 GCA_964448755.1 uncultured bacterium | reverse complement strand
CGGCAGAAGAAAAAAACGAGATCAGCCACCGGGCCAGAGCATTAAAAAAATTTGCCATTAAATTAAAAAATATCTCTTAATTTTTCATCCTGGAACTTTTTTTAACAAAAAACGATATTATATTCAGAAATACACTCAGGTTAGCTGGAGGTTATTATGAATAATAAAAAAATTTCTATGAATAAATCTACCCTTCATTTAAATGAATTATTCGTTATCATTGCACAAAAAACTGCTTCAGAAAAATTCCAACAAGAAATAACAGAAGAAGCTGACTATATGGCAATGGGGCCATCTGAACAACTTTCTGTAGATATGGATGGGGGAAACCTGCCACTCATAACTAAAACCAATCCTAAATGGGAAAAAGAATACAAACAAATAATGAAAATTCTGAAAACAGCTTATATTATTTGGCAAAATAATCAGGCTTATCACAAATTAATAGAAAAATATTCCTCAAAATAATTTTACAAAAAATTTTTTCCTTTAATGCTAAAATAACCAAAACTTAAGGAGCTTTATTCATGAAAATAATGACATTTATCCTAGCCGGCGGTTCCGGCACCAGACTGGCGCCTCTCTCTCTAACCTCACCAGGAAAACTGCCTAAACAATTTTTAGCGCTTGTTGGCAACAAAACTATGTTACAGGAAGCAGCAGACAAAGTACCGGCCGGTAACGAAATTATTGTAGTGCCAGAAGAAAAATATGCGCAAACTGTACAAGACCAGCTTGGCAACTCTGCCAAAATTTTAGCAGAACCTTTCGGTTGCAATACAGCTCCCGCTATAGGTCTTGCTGCTCTTTACGCCTTAAAAATGACCGCAGATCAAGAAACAGTTCTTTTTTTTATGCCGGCCGACCACATTATGGATAAAGCCGCTTTTCAAAAATATTTTAAAATAGCTACAGAAACCGCGGCCGCCACAAACAAAATAATAACTATCGGCATTAAGCCCACACGCCCAGAAACAGGTTACGGCTATATTAAAACTCTAGATAAAAACAACGAAAATTCTTTCAGTGTAGAAAAGTTTGTTGAAAAACCAAATATGGAGACAGCCAAACAATACATAAAAGAAGGCGGCTATTACTGGAACGCCGGAATTTTTAGCATGAAAATAAAAACAATTTTAGCAGCACTAAAAAAAGATGCACCGTTAATTTATGAAAAAATAAGCAACATTGATCTAACAAGCAATCTTAGCCAAGAAATAACCAGAGAATATACAGCAATTAAAGAGGCTAAACAAAATATTTCTATTGACTATGCTGTCATGGAAAAAGAGGCAGCCAATATGCTCCTCGTTGAGGCTGGCGAAGATCTTGAATGGAACGACGTCGGCGGCTGGGTAGCGCTCTCAAAATATATCAAGCCAGACCAAAACAACAACCTGATCTTAAATTATCTCTCTATCGAAATTAAATTAGAGAACTGCCACGACTTACTGGTAGTAACATCGGCTAACGGCATATTAATAACACCACAAAATTCGGCACAGAAAGCCAAAGAAATTATTCCAGGAATCGAGAACGGCAAAAAAACAGAGCTGATCTCCTGCCAAAACAGTATTATAGAAAATAATGAGACCGGACTCTATATTGGCGGAGTAGATCTCATTAACTATAATATTGAATTAAAAAATAACAACTTAACAATTATAAAAAATTAAGCGGACGCTTTTTTACTTAAAAGATAGACCTGTTGCATGATAATATTTTGAAAGCGATCGTTCTCGTTCAAATTGATCGTCCGACAACCCAAGTATTGGCTCAAAAAATCCGGCAGCCTGGCCAAATTGGACAGTCCGCCGGCTATGTAAATCTCTTCAGCAGGAAAAACAAGCTCAGTTTTAAGCAAATTAAAAAGCTCCTTAGCGCGAGCATCAATAACCCCGGTTAAAATATCGGCAGCAGACTTTTTAATAAAACTATCAAAAAGATTGTTAAAAGAAAATAGTTTTTTTCTGGCCTCTGCAGAACTAAGTCCCAAAACGGAGGAAAGATCATTAATAAAATGCTCCCCGCCAATATCCAGAACTTTTATTTTATCTAGAATATTTTCAGAAAAAAACAAAATTTCTGTTGTCTTGCCACCAAGATTGATCAAATAATACTTTTTAGCTCTAGCCACACTATTGAACAAATAAAAGCCATAACAAAATTCTGGAACTAAAGTCTTAAAACTCGCTGCTGTTTTAAAAAAAGCTGCCAACTCTTTTTTTTCTAAAAGCGGGAGAAACCCTCTTTGCGAATTCTCCTCACTAACCAGTGGTTCGGCAATATAAAATTGTTGGTTGCGTTTATTATTCTTAATAATTTCTTTTTTTATTTTTCTTGGCGCAATTTCTTCGCTCTTAAAAACAAACGCTTTGGCCGGCAAAGAGAGAATTAATCTACAATTTTTTAATTTTTGGCCGGCGGCAAGTTGTTCTAAAATTTTAGCAAAATAAAAAGCGGCCCGCTCATAATTAAATTTTGCGCCCATAACCAGATCATGACTGCCAAACAAAATCTCCTGCGGCAGTGAATTCTTGTCTTTAAAAAACAAAGCAGCCGTTTTTGAAGAACCAAAATCAACAACTAATAATTTTTCTTGTTTCAATTTTTAAACCTCACCGCCGGATTCTGATAAGAGCTCAGGTCAATATAGAGGATCTTAAAAAGAGCTATCTCTTCTTCCTCAAAAACTTTTAACAATTTTAATAAACTAATGATCTTTTTCTCTAAAAAAACCGCCTCACCTATTTTAACTGACAGCTTATCATACAAAATTAGTTCCAGATCATTAATATTGCGAATATTAATGATGATCTTTTCTTTAAAATTATTTTCTAGAATATTAACTAATGGCGCAAGATCTTTAAGCGTTTTCTTTATATCCGCTATAGAAGAAAGACCATTGCACTCAAATAAAACATTGCTCTTATCGGGCTCAAATCCAGCTCGATTCAAAATAACACCATCGGCATCGGTAGACCAGGAATATTTATTAATATTAAAAACAAACATCGGCTGGCGCACTAACAGCTCAATAATAATCTTATCAGGATACTCGCGTTTTACTTTTAAATCCTTAATATTAGGTATTTTTAAAAGCTCTGTTTTAATACGGCGCAAATTAACACTAAAAATAGAACAATGCGGTTCCAGCTTGATCCTTTCTTCTACCAAAGAAAAAGGCAAATAATCATTATTTTTAATGATCAATTCTCTGACCTGCCAAAAAGGCAATGAAATAAAATAAACCCAAAACTGAAAAATAATAAAAAAAACAAAAGCTAGACTGGCAAAGAGCAGAAGATATTTTCTCATTTTTAAAACTTATTAAGATCGGCTGTTAATAATATTTTTTCTGTCAGGTCAGCAAAGGGAATGCCAATTGCTGCCGCTTCAGCCGGCAGATCAGATTGGGCGGTCATGCCGGGCACAGTATTAACTTCTAAAATATAAAAATCATCCTGTTCATCAACAATAAAATCCACCCGCACCCCGCCGGCACAGTTTAGAACAGAAAAGACTTTAGCCGCCGTCGCTTGGATTTTAGCAGTCAGCTCAGCAGAAAACCTGGCCGGCAGAATAAACTCCGTACCGCCTGGCGTGTATTTTGACTCAAAGTCATAGAATTCATTCTTGGGCACCAGTTCCAATATGGGCAGCGGCAGAATATTGCTGCCGTCCTGCAGCACACCAACGGTTATTTCCCGTCCTTTAATATATTTTTCTATAAAAACCGGCGGCCCGTATTCTGTTAGTGTTTTATTATAAATAGCAGTGACAGCATCTTTATTTTTTACAATAGAAACACCAAAGCTAGACCCCTCTTTAGCAGCCTTAACAACCAGCGGCGGAACAAAAGTAATTCCCTCAGCCGAGCCTGGTATTTCATAAGGCGCCGTAGGCAAGCCATTCTTTATCAGCAATTCTTTACATTTAATTTTATCTATACAAATTTCGGAACATCTTACCCCGGGACCGGTATAAGGGATCTTTAGTTCTTCTAATATTTTTTGGATCTGGCCGTCTTCGCCAAGGACCCCATGTA
>CAYUXF010000105.1:2670-4137 GCA_964448755.1 uncultured bacterium | reverse complement strand
GCGAGGAGGGGGTTAGTTTCTCCCCTCTCCATTTTTTGCTGAACAAACTTTCCAAAAAAAGAAAGTAATTATCTGTATCCTCTCCTCTCAGGAGAGGATATGGGCGTAGCCCTCAGGTGAGGCTAGGGGTGAGGCATTCCCCTCTCTTTTGAAGCGCCGCACTGAGCTTGCGCCGTCCTGAGCATGTCGAAGGGTCGAAGTGAGAGGGGGTTAGGGGTGAGTTGGTATCCTGCGAAGCTTTAGCGTAGCCCTCAGGTGAGGCAGCTCCTCAAGTTAGCACTCAGATATTGACAGTGCTAATTTGCTCTGTTATTATTCCAGTCCTAAAAATATTTAAAAAGAAAGAGGAGGAGATTTTAGTATGGCAAAATTAAAACCAATAGGAGATAAAGTCGTCATAGAAAAAGCTGCAGAGGAGACCGTTACCAGATCAGGTATCGTTCTGCCCGACAGCGCTAAAGAAAAACCACAAACCGGTAAAGTTGTAGCGGTCGGTTCCGGCCGTGTGTTAGATAACGGTACCAAAAAAGAGTTAGAGGTAAAAACAGGCGATGTTGTTTACTACTCTAAGTATTCCGGTACAGAAGTTAAGCTAGATAACAAAGAGTACATTATTCTTTCTGAGTCAGATATTCTGGCTATTGTCGAATAGTTTTTAATAAAATCAAGCCTCACCCCGCTGCAAGGTGAGCCTAAACATTCAGTGCGGAACCCCTCTCCTAAAGGAGAGGGGCAAAAGTAAAAAGTAAAAAATCTACAAAGGAGTTAAATTATGGCAAAACAGTTGATTTTTGATCAGGAAGTATGGAGAAAATTAGAAGCGGGTGTCGATCAAGTCGCTAACGCTGTAAAAATAACTATCGGTCCGCGCGGCCACAATGTTGTTTTAGAAAAAAAATGGGGTTCGCCAACTATCACTAACGACGGTGTAACTATCGCCAAAGAAATTGAGTTAGAAGATCCTTTCGAAAATATGGGCGCGCAGTTAATTGTCGAAGTCGCTTCTAAAGCTAACGATATCGCCGGTGACGGTACAACAACCGCGACAATTCTCGGTCAGAGCATTTTTAAGAACGGTTTAAAAAATGTTGTCTCCGGCGCTAACGCCATGGCCATTAAAAGAGGTATCGAGAAAGCGGTTGCCGCTGTTGTTGAGTCTATTAAAAAAGACAGTAAAAAAGTTGATACCAAAGAAGATATCGCGCAGGTCGCTTCTATTTCTGCTAATAACGATTCTACCATCGGCGATCTTATTGCCGCTGCGATGGAAAAAGTTGGCAAAGAGGGTGTTATCACTGTCGAAGAATCTAAAGGGACAGAAACTACGCTCGATGTAGTAGAAGGTATGCAGTTCGACAAAGGCTACCTCTCTCCGTATATGATCACAGATAGAGAGACCATGTCTGCCAATATTGAGAATCCTTTTATTCTGGTTACAGATAAAAAGATCTCCAATATTAAAGACCT
>CAYUXF010000105.1:0-2570 GCA_964448755.1 uncultured bacterium | reverse complement strand
ACCAAAGCGGCGGTAGAAGAGGGTGTGGTTTGCGGCGGCGGTGTAGCGCTGGTCAGAGCTATCCCTGTTTTAGCAAAATTAGAACAAGCTACAGAGGGTGACGAAAAGACCGGTGTTACTATCGTTAAAAATTCTCTTTCAGCACCTATGATGCAGATCGCACAGAACGCCGGTTTCGAAGGCGCTGTGGTTGTCGAAAAACTCAAAGAAGAAAAAGATATTCATAAAGGTTTCGATGCGCAAAAATTAGAGTATGTCGATATGTTCAAAGCTGGTATCGTTGATCCGGTAAAAGTTACCAGATCAGCGCTACAGAACGCTGCTTCAATTGCCGGCATGTTGTTAACTACTGGCTGTTTAGTTGCCGATAAACCCAGCGATAAAGCTGAACCGGTAATGCCGGCCGGCGGCATGGGCGGCATGGGTGGCATGGGCGGTATGATGTAATTTTACCCGCAAGATAATTTATTTGCCCTCTCCCATCTTTTGTTTTATCAATTTTCTGGGAGAGGGCAGGCGAAAGCCGGGTGAGGGCTAACCCGCTGGTAACAGCGGGTTTTTTATTGGACCTTTATTTTTTTTACTATATAATCAAAATCCCAATTATGAAAAAAAATAATCTTAAAAAAAGCAGAGTAGCTGAGTTTGCGCAAGATCCGCAAAAAGCGCTCATTAATTTGGCATTGCCGATAATTTTTGGCATGCTAGTGCATATTCTCTATAATATTGTAGATGCTATTTTTATCGGTCGCTTAGGGGCGGAAGCTATTGCCGCGCTGGCTTTTTCCACACCTGTTTTTATGGTCATAATTTCTCTGGCCAATACCTCCGCCGGTGCTACAGCGGCTATAGCCAGGAGTATTGGTGCACAAGATAAAAAGCAGGCCGATAATACAGCGGAGCATTCGCTGCTTTTGGCTTTTTTGATCTCTGGTTTAATTTTTGTTTTTGGCTTGCTCTATATAGAGCCATTCTTAAAGATCATTGGCGCTTCCGGTGAGGTTTTAAAGCTCGCGCTTGATTATATTTGGGTCATCTTATTTTTTTCACCTTTAGTTATCTTCAGTAATTTTTTTAATGCAATCCTGGCCGGTGAGGGCGATACCAAGACCGGCGCACGCAGTTATGCCATTGGCTTTGTTGTTAATTTGGTCTTAGATCCAATCTTTATTTTTATGCTGGGCTGGGGGGTTAAAGGTGCTGCCTATGCTACCGCTCTGGCTTTCATTACTAATTTTGTGATCTTGTCTAAATTTTTATTTATTCGCCGGCATAGTTATATTGATTTTAATCCGCGTGATTTTAAATTTCAGCCTTTGTTAATAGCCAATATTTTAAATATTGGCCTGCCTAATGCGGCAATTAATTTTATTTTTTCTATTAATGGTATGAGTTTTAATAAACTGGCCTCTTATTTTAGTTTTAAGGCGGTGGCCGCTTTAGGTGTTGGTGCTAAGCTCGATACTTTTTACTTTATGCCCTTAATGGGGCTTTCTATCGCTCTGACGGCACTCACTGGCATGTTCGTCGGTTCAAAACAAATAACGCTCGCTAAAAAGACTCTCCGTTACCAAATTAAACTGGGTTTGTGCTGGAGTTTTTTAGTGGTTTTTTTATTTTATACTTTTACCGAGCCGCTCATCTCTATTTTTACTGTCGACCGCGAGGTTATGGCCATAACGGCCGGTTATTTAAGGATCACGTTAATTACTTATTTAATGGTGCCGCTCACGCTCGGTATTGGCAGTTTTATTCAAGGGACAGGCAACGGTCTGCCCGGGCTGGTCATTACTTCTATGCGTGTTTTAATAATTAATATTCCGCTGGCCTGGTTCTTTACCAGAGTTCTGGGGCTACCGATCTATATGCTCTGGTGGTCGGTCGTTATCTCCGCAGTTGTTTCGGTCGGTCTGGCATTTGCTTATTTAAAGAATACTTTAAAAAGATTAAACAACCTGCAGGACACTTCTCAATTGCTCAGTGTTAATTGTGAAAACTGCGGCCAGTGTTGCCATTTTTTTGTCGATGTCGGCCAGGAGTGTTCTTTAGAAGAACTGACAGATAAATTCCCCTTTACCGAGGCGATGTGCGAGCTCTATTTCAAAAAGAATAACGGCGGTTATATTATCAATAAAGATTGCCAGCATCTAAAAGATGACCGCTGTCAGATCCATCAAGATGTTAAGCGTGATCCCACTTGTCTGCTCTATCCGTTGATGTTCTGTCAGGTCAAGGGTCAGCCGTCGCTGGCTTTAGATCTGCAGTGTCCCTCGGCGAAAAGTGTTTTAAAAAAATATAATAAAAAAGAGCTCAGTCAGTTGGCGTTAAAAATATTAAACAATTCCGGTGCCGCCGTAAAATTTATGCCGTATCAGGAGCTCCTCAATTGCGGTTATCGGCTGAAGATCATTAACAAAAAGATAAAAATTTCTTAATTTTTTTAAATTGAAATAGTAGGGTAGTGTCCCGCTAAAGCGGGACACAGCGGTATTGTTTTTTTTCTTTTAGTTAATTAATAACGTTATGCTTCCCCTTGATGGGGAAGCTGTCATGAACTTGAGCGGCTTGCT
>CAYUXF010000104.1:2642-4212 GCA_964448755.1 uncultured bacterium | reverse complement strand
TGCGTATATTTTTTATAGTCGGTCAACGTCTCTATGGCATGGCCAAAGGTATGCCCAAAATTAAGAATAGCCCGCACGCTCTGTTCTTTTTCGTCTTTTTCAATAATGGCTGCTTTAAAAGAACAGCATTTCTCAACGATCTGCAAAAGATCTTCTTCTTTTAATAACAACCCCTCTTTACTGGTATAAATACCGTCGGCTAATTTTTTCTGCAAAAAGTCATAGAAAGTTTTACTTTTAATTAGACCATATTTAATAACTTCTGCTATTCCGGTTTTAAGTTCACGTTCCGGCAAAGAATAGAGCGTTTTAATATCGGCAATAACTACCGCCGGCTGATAAAAAGCCCCTACTAGGTTTTTGCCGGCATGATGATTAAAGCCAGTCTTTCCGCCAACAGCAGAATCGACCTGCGCCAACAGCGTGGTCGGCACCTGGACATAATTAATACCGCGCATATACGTTGCCGCCGCAAAGCCAGCTAGATCGCCAGTGACACCGCCACCTAAGGCCAGAATAGTATCATTGCGCTCAAAAGAACTGTCAATTAAGACATCGTAAATACGTGAAACAGTTGTAATGTTTTTATACTCTTCACCAGAGGGCAACTCTAATAATCTGGTCTGATAACCAGCTGTCTGTAAAGAATTAATGACGGTCGGACCATAAAGACGATCGACTTGCGGTGTGGTCACAACTAAAACACGGCCGGCCAAGCCGACTTTTTTTAAATAACTGCCGCATTTATCTAAAATACCGCTCCCAATATAAATAGAATAACTTTTAGACTCACCTAAATTGACGTTTATTTCTGCCATTTCAACTACTGCTTCTGCCATAATTTAGACTCTTTTCTGTTTTTTTCAATATTTCGTCAGGGTTATTACCGGAAGCTTCTATTATGATATCCGCAATCCCCCGGTAGTAATTATCTCTTTTTTGCAATAATTTCTCAATCTCATTTTTTGGCTGTAATAATAAAGGGCGGCTGGCGGGGTCTGCAACACGCGCATAAAGATCGTCTAAACTTATTTTTAACCAGACTACCTTGCCTAATTTTTGCAAAAGAACGCGGTTTTTCTCGGCAATAACAATACCGCCGCCGGTAGAAATAACCAGCGAGTTCAATGGCTGAAGAGTTTCTAGGAGAGCGGTTTCCTGCGCCCTAAAATACGCTTCACCCTCTTGGGCAAAAATTTCCGGGATAGTTTTATTTAATTTTTCCTCTATTAAAAGATCGGTATCAACAAAAGAGCGGCCGCTCTTTTCTGCCAGCAATTTACCAATAGTGGACTTCCCGGAGGCCATAAAGCCAATTAAAACAATGTTTTCCATAATTTTATTATAGAAGAAATTCACTAAATAAAATAGCTCTCCGAGAACGCTCTTAATTTTTTATTACTTCTTAGGATCGTCCGCGCCCGGTTCAAACGGGTCTTGACAGTTGCCTCTTTAACTCTGGTTATTTTAGCTATTTCCTGATAAGAAAAACCGCGCAAAGCATAAAGTTCTATACTCTCCTGTAATTTAAAATTAAGCGCATTGATCCCCGCGGTCAAAGCCTCTTTTA
>CAYUXF010000104.1:0-2542 GCA_964448755.1 uncultured bacterium | reverse complement strand
AAATCCAGAAAATCGATTTCTTGCCCTTGAGCCACTAAAACAGCTTGTTCTAAAGATTGCCGGTCATTCCAGTGATAATAAGCCGCCAACCGATCTTTAACACAATCAATAGGTGTCAGCAAATTGATCTCGCCTATGGGTTCTTTTATTTGTTTGAATTTTTTAACAGCTTCATTTCCCACAGAAACCGGTGGCGATAAAAACTCTAAAAATAACTTACAGTTCTTATGAACGTAGTATTTATGCCGCTGTAATTCAAACCCCAGTTCTTTTAACGCTGCGCTTATTTTCTTTTGTTCTGTATATGAAATAAAATCAAGATCACCGGAAATATAACGATTTTCAGAATAAATAGAAACACAGGCCCCACCAACTAAAACAAAATCAATATTGTGCTCAGCAAGCTTCTTCCCCACAACCAAGGCTAATTCTCTTATTTGCAACCCAGACCAATTAATATTCATGCTAAAAACTCAATGGTTTACCTGTACGCCTTGGCCTTTTCCTGACAATAGGCGCATATAAATTTTCTTTAACGTCACCAGGGATAGAATCATAAGCCTTTTGTAAAAAAGCTATTAATTCGCACCGCAAAGCATAGCGGGGATTAAAAATATAAATACGCGTTTTACCCTCTAAAAAACTAACCAGTACACCGCCACGTTCTAGCTTCTGTAGTATTTTCTGCACACTAAAAAGAGGAATATTGAATTTCCTGGCCAGATCAGCCGCATAACCACGCTCATTTACCAGTAAATAAAAAAGAATTTTCTCTACATTTCTAGAACCTAATAAATATTCAAGCATAATTAACCTACCAACTATTTTGTTTATATTACCAAATATATTGGTAATTGGCAACAATAAAAAAAGGCTGTTTCAAACCATTAAGAGAGATATTCCCTCCCCATAATGCAAAAATCCCTCTCTTTAAAAGAGAGGGATTTTTGGTGTTTGTTTTTATTAGCGGAGGGGTTAACCCCTCCGCTAAATTATCAAACTATATTTTCTGTTTATAAGCTTTTTTACCTTCGTAAATAGCTACAGAGCCGAGCTCTTCTTCTATTCTCAACAGCTGGTTATATTTAGCCATTCTGTCTGTTCTAGAAAGAGAACCGGTCTTAATTTGTCCGGCGTTAGTAGCAACGGCAATATCAGCAATTGTTGAATCTTCGGTTTCACCGGAACGGTGCGAAACAACCGCTGTATAACCAGCCTCTTTAGCCATTTCAATAGCAGCTAAAGTCTCAGTTAAAGTACCGATCTGATTTACTTTAATTAAAATAGAGTTAGCTATTTTTTTCTCAATACCTTCAGCTAATATTTTTGTATTTGTAACAAAAAGATCGTCGCCAACCAGCTGAACTTTAGCAGCAAGGATGTCGGTCAGTTTTTTCCAGCCAGCCCAATCGCCTTCTGCCATACCGTCTTCAATAGAAATTATTGGATAAAGGTCTACTAATCTCTCAAGATATGTAGCGAACTGCTCAGAAGTTAATTCCTGATTTTCACCAGCTAAAACATACTTCTTTTTTTTAGAGTCATAGAACTCACTGGAAGCGACATCGAGTGCAATAAAAATATCTTTACCAGCTTTGTAGCCCGCTTTAGTAATAGCTTCAATAATTGTTCTAATGGCTTCTTCGTTAGAGCTGAGGTCTGGAGCAAAGCCGCCTTCGTCACCAACGTTAGTGTTATGACCTTTAGACTTTAAAACGCTCTTCAGATTATGAAATACTTCCGCACCCATTCTCAGCGCCTCTTTAAAAGAAGTAGCGCCAGCCGGCACGATCATAAATTCCTGAAAATCAACAGAATTATCGGCATGCGCGCCACCGTTAATGATATTCATCATTGGCACCGGTAATTCTCTGGCTAAAGTTCCGCCAATATATCTATATAAAGGAAGATTAAGCGCATTAGCTACCGCTCTGGCATTAGCCATTGAAACACCAAGAATGGCATTGGCGCCCAATTTCTTCTTATTAGCTGTGCCGTCAAGGTCGATCATGGTCTGGTCGATCAATGTCTGATTAGCAGCATCCATACCAACTAATTTTTTAGCAATAATTGTATTAACGTTCTTAACCGCTTTTTCAACACCTTTACCAAGGTATCTATTCTTAACACCGTCTCTTAACTCAATAGCCTCTCTGGAACCTGTTGAAGCGCCGGACGGAACCATTGCTCTACCCATTACGCCACAAGCCAAATAAACATCTACCTCAACGGTAGGATTGCCTCTGGAATCGAGGATCTCTCTTGCACGAACATCTACTATTCTAGTCATTTTTAAAAACCCCTTTCTTAGATTAAAAAATTGAGCCGGAATTATATCACAAATTAGCTAAATGAAAAGAATCTCTAAAAACTCCGTGAACCGGCACTATTAGACTGCTCAAACGTATGCCACAACGTCGCTGCTCTCGATACAGCCTGCGGCCACTCGATCAGCGACGTTTATCTTTAAAACACCTTATCAGCGTCCGCTGGGTTTGGGCAGCGCCCAAGGGAACCAACTATACCTCTTTTGCGTTTTTAG
>CAYUXF010000103.1:0-4269 GCA_964448755.1 uncultured bacterium | reverse complement strand
GTTATTTTTCTTGACAATAGTTGTTTGTTTGTCTTAGTATTAAACGCTCGTTTTAAACGAGCGTTTAACTAACGGGAGGATTAAATGCAAGAACAGCATGAGGCCAGAGAGAAAATTTTAAATGCAGCCCGCCGCGAATTTGCCGAGAAGGGTTATGCTGCTTCCAGTATTAGTAATATTACTACAGCTGCCGGTGTAAATAAAGCAATGGTCAATTATTATTTTGGCGGCAAAAAAAATCTGTATAAAGCGGTCCTAGATAGTTTAATTAATAATGAAGTTTTTGCGGGTTTGGAAAAGTTTCTAGTTCAGGATATTTTTCAAGGCCTGGGAATAAAAGAAAAACTGTATTGTTTTTTGTATACTACGTTATCCTTGATAAATGTCAGAGTATTGACGGATACTAAATGTAAATTTGTTTTAAGGGAAATGTTAAGCCCAACGCAGGAATTTCGTTCTTTTATTCATAATACGATGCTGCTTTTTTTTAATGATATTTATAAGTTAGTTGAAAAAGGTATTAAGGAAAAAGTATTTAAACATTCTGAACATGGTTATTTTCTTTTAAGTCAGCTCTGGTTTATGACCTTTAATAAAATTGGGGTGACAGTGTTTCAAGGTACTCCTTATTATGAAAAATTATTTAAAAACCTTAATATGCAAATTGTACGAGAAGTAACTATTGAGAATTTTTTTAAAGTTCTTGCTGTTGAAGGAAAACCAATTATGCCCAAAATAGCACCGGCTCTAAAAGAGAAAATGGATGAATTTATTGCTGATAATTTAGCATTGGGGGGAATAGCTAATGTTTAAAAAAATAACGGTTTTTTTCTTGTTGCTGACACTTTTACACGCTGGTTTTTTGCAGGAATATAAAGAGTTTATAAATACAACCTCTCTGCCTACGGATCAGCAGACGCTTTCTTTGCAAGAGGCGCTTGATCTGATCTTAAAAAATAATTTAAAGTCAGAAATTTTAAAATATGAGGCGTTGAAAAGTGATTCTGATTATCAGCGCTATCAGACCAATTTTTCTCCTTTTCTTAGTTTTGAAGCTGGGAGTCAAACGAGTTATTTGGATAAAGATAGCCTGGATGCTACTTATAGTACCCATACTCGTATAGAGGATGCCTCTCTAGGGCTTGGTAAAAAATTCAAGACCGGTACAACGGTAGTTACTGGTTATCGCAATAAATATACGGAATTTATTAAGCCGACAGCTTTTTTAACAGGGAAAGAGACTACCCATCAAAGTCCTGTCTTTTTTATAAAGATCCAACAAGATCTTTTAAAAAATAGCTTTGGTTTTAATGATCGTTTACAAAATGATATTTTAAAAAATTTAACGGCCAGTAAACGACAGATAGCTAATTATAATATTGCCCGTTTAATGGTCAGCGGGATAAATGATTACTGGCAGCTGGCCGGCGCACAGCGAAACTTAATGGTGGCTAATGGTGAGCTTTATGCTTATCGCCAGATCAGAGAAGCGGTTAAGAAAAATGTTGAATTAGGGATGCTCGAAAATTATAACTTAAATCAGTTCAATGCTTTGATTGCTTCTTCTGAAGCTAAGCTGACGGTCAATGAATATAATTATCAAAAAACATTAAATAAACTTCTGCGGACAATAAATTTTTCGGAAAAACCGCAGAGTTTTGAACTAGTTTCTTTTGATGAGAATATTTATACCTATGACCAAAAATCTTTAATTACAGCGGCTTTAAATAAGCGGGCCGATTATCAAGAGGTTCTTCTCAATATTGATTCACTGGAAAGGCAGCTGAAAATTTTAAAAAATCAGGCTTTGCCGGAAGCTGTTTTAAGCTGGCAGGCGGCTGGTATTGGTGAAGATAAAGATTTGTTAGAAGCTAATCGGGAAATGAGTTCTTTTGATTATTCTTCTTGGGAAACCCGTTTGAGTGTAAAAAAAATTCTTTTTGATTATGATAATAAGACTAAGCTTCGTGATGCCGAGTATCAGTTGGTTCAAGCCCGTCTTAGACAAGAAGAGTTGAAAGCGGAAATAGAAGATGAGGTCATTGATGGCATTGCCGCTGTTAATGCTGCTTATACGGCGTTGCAAAAATCTGCTGAAGTTTTGAGCGAATCAGAAAAATATTTTAATGCTCTTTTGCGCCGTTTGAAACAGGGACGTATCAGTACGATAGAAATTAAAGATGCTGTTGATATGATGGTTCGGGCGTATAATTATCAGACCGAGGCGTTACTTAATTATAATCTGGCATTACTTAATATCGATCTCATTACAAATACAATTTTTGAAAGATATAAAATAAATATTAATTCTATAATAGAGGGGCAAAAATAATGAAAAAACTGATAGATTTTTTTATTAAAGAGAAGTTAATTATTACGCTGGCAGTTTTTGTGACTTTGCTTGCTGGCTTAGTTATATTGATGAGCCTTAATAGGGAATCTTTTCCTGATGTTAATCTGGATATGGTTACGATCAAAACAATATATCCCGGGGCCGCTCCCGATGAGGTGGAAAATTTAGTTACGATCCCGCTGGAAAAAGAGATCCGTGGCGTAGTCGGTCTGGATAAAGTGCTTTGTTACAATATCGAAAATGTTTCGGTAATAGTTGCCTATATAGAAGAAAATGTCAGTGATAAAAAGAAAGTAGTAGATGATATTAAAGACGCAGTTCAGCGGGTTACCGATCTGCCTGATTCTGCGGAAGAGCCACTGGTAGAGGAGATAACAACTGAAGAGACTCCGGCTATTGATATAGCGCTGATGATCGACGGGGAAGATAGTGTTTCTTATGCTAAATTACGGGCTACTGCCAAAAAACTTGAAGATGAGTTGCTTTTTGTTGATGGGGTTGCCAGTGTTGATAAGCTTGGTTATTTGGATAAAGAATATTTAATAGAAGTTGATCCTGCCGCGTTGAGTCGATATCGGGTTGGGCTCAATACGGTTATTTACAGATTAAAGATGCGCAATGTCGATCTCCCCGGCGGTGTTTTGCGCGTAGGCGATAACGAATTTATTTTGCGTACAGTTGGCCAGTATAAAAATGCTGATGAAATCCGCAATACGGTAATTTTTTCTAATGATGCTGGTTTTGTGACTAGATTAAAAGATATCGCTAAAGTTACAGATGGATTTGAAGAGGCAGAACTTCTTGAACGTGTAAATAGAAAAAATGCCATTATTTTAAAAATTAAGAAGAAACATACCGCCGATATGATCAATGTTACAGATGAGATAAAATTGTTGCTGAAGAAATTCGAAAAGACGCTGCCTCAAGATGTTTCTCTTCATTACTTTAACGATTACAGCCGTTTTGTTCGTTCTCGTCTTTCTTCATTAATAACTAATGCTGCGGTTGGTTTTGTTCTGTTATTAATGATATTGGTAATGATGCTGGGCTTTAGAATGTCGGCAATTGTTAGTATCAGCATTCCTGTTACGTTTATGATCGCGTTTATGGGGATGCATTTGTCCGGAATTACGCTTAACGTTATCAGTATGTTTGCGCTGGTTATGGTTCTGGGGATGATAGTCGATTTTTCTATTGTTGTAGCAGAGAACAGTTATCGTTATCTGGAACAGGGTGTGCCTAAAAGGGAGTCTGTTGAGAAAGGTCTGGCTGAAGTTTTTCCTTCTATGACTACAACATTATTGTGTATTATTGCCGCTTTTGCTCCACTTTTATTTGTTTCGGGATTAGTCGGTAAATTTGTGTATGCCATTCCTATGGTCATAATTATTTGTCTGGCCGCTTCCTGGCTGAGCGCGGTTTTAGTTCTGCCCAGTTATTTTGATTCGTTCGCTAAAATTAATGTTAAGAATGATCCTGCCAATAAGAAGTCTGTAAAAAAACAGGGCAGTTTTTATAGAAAATTTTTGATCAAAGCTGTAGATCAGCGTTATTTGGCTGTAGTTTTGTTGTTTTTGTTATTAGTATTGACCATGAAGATAGGGTCTAAATATATTGATTTTGTTTTTATGCCGGCTACTGCCAAAGGTATTTATATTAAAACAAAAATGCCGCAGGGCACTAATTTGGCGGCTAATGAAAAAGCTATTATTCAGCTGGAAAAAGCTGTAGATCTCTATCCTAGAGATATTGTTGAAAATATTCATACACGTATTGGGACAGAAATGGGGAATCAGCTGGATACTGCGCCGCGTGACGGTACGCATCGCGGAACAATTCAGCTGCTGCTTTCACCTGCTAGCGACAGGGATATAACCGGAGAAGAAATCCTTGCGACGCTCAGAAAAAAAATAGAT
>CAYUXF010000102.1:0-4358 GCA_964448755.1 uncultured bacterium | reverse complement strand
TATAAAAATAAAAAAGTATTTATCACCGGACATACGGGCTTTAAAGGTTCCTGGCTGGTTTTATGGCTTTTGGAACTGGGCGCAACTGTTAGGGGATATGCTTTAGAGCCGAAAACTAAGAATGATCACTATGTGGTTGCCGGGCTGGATAAAAAAATAGAATCTGTTATTGGCGATATTCGTGATCTAAAAAAACTGAAAAAAGAGATGTTTGCTTTTCAGCCCGATGTTGTTTTTCATTTAGCGGCGCAGCCGCTGGTGCGAGATTCTTACAGTGACCCTGTCGGCACGTATGAAACTAATGTTATGGGAACGGTAAATATTTTAGAGGCAGTGCGCGCGTGCCCTTCGGTCATTTCTTTTGTTAATGTTACTACCGATAAATGTTATGAAAATGTAGAGAAAGAAGCAGGTTATACTGAAAATGAGCCAATGGGCGGCTATGACCCCTATAGTTCCAGTAAAGGTTGTTCCGAGCTGGTAACCGCTGCTTACCGTCGCTCTTTTTTTGCTAAGAGAGATATTTTATTAGCTACAGCCCGGGCCGGCAATGTTATTGGCGGTGGCGACTGGTGCAAAGATAGAATAATGACCGATTCTATAAATTCGTTAATGAACAATGAGGTCATTAAAGTTCGTAACCCTAAAGCTGTACGCCCCTGGCAGCATGTATTAGAGCCTTTAAGTGGTTATTTATGGCTGGCGGCCCAAACTGAAAATAAAAAAACTTTTTCTAGTGCCTGGAATTTTGGCCCGGAAGTAAATAAATTAGTGCCGGTCCAGAAAATTGTAGAATTAGTAATTAAAAATTGGGGGAGCGGAGAATGGCAAGATGTCTCTAACCCGGCAGATCTGCATGAAGCGGGTTTGTTGAATTTAGATATTACTAAAGCTAAAACCTTGTTAAAATGGTCACCTGTCTTTACAGTGGAAGAGAGTATTAAATATACTGTAGAATGGTATAAAAGATTTAGTATCAACTCAACAAAAATAATGGATTTTTCGGCTGAACAACTTGAGAATTATTTGAGTTTAGCTAAAAATAAAAATATTCAATGGACTGTGTAAGGAGGCATTTATGAAGAAATATAAAATTAAAGGACATGTGTCAGATAATGGTTATTTAAATGTGCGCTTAGATCAATTTAAAGGTAAAGATGTTTTTTTAACAGTAATGCCGTTAGTTGATGTTGAAAAAAATGAGCTTGTTTCTAATACTTTAATTGAGTTATCTGAAACACAAAAAGAAGAGCTGCAATTGCAATTAAGCAGTGAATTTATGCAAGAATATTTAAATGACGAAAAAGAAGATGCTATTTGGAGTAAGTATTAATGAGTATAAATATAGGCGATCTATATATTTGCAATATTCCATTTATTGATAATCCCGCCAAAATAAAACCAAGACCGGTTATTATAGTTGGTAATGTTAATGAACATGGTGATGTCAAAGTATTGCCGGGAACTTCCAAACACTATAGCTGGGAAAAAGAGAAGTATTGTGCGGCTGTTTCAGCTGAAGATCTAGAAGAAGCTGTGTTGGATAGAGAAACATTGTTTCCTTTTTCTAAACAAATGTTAATTCCTGCTAAATTATTAAAAACAAAATTAGGTAAATTAAAAAAAAATAAATTAAAAGAAATTTTAGCTAATCTTATATTTGATATTAGTGAAAATTATTATTTTAATATTCATAAATCAATACAAGATGAGGTTTTTGTTCCCGGTAAAAGCCGCGTCAATTACGGCGGCCGTTTTTTTGACGAAAAAGAGCTGCTTAATTTAGTTGATTCTTCGCTGGAATTCTGGCTGACTACCGGACGTTATGCCGCTGAATTTGAAGAGAAACTGGCTAAGTTTTTGGGTGTTAAATACGCGTTTTTGGTTAATTCTGGATCATCGGCTAATTTACTGGCATTTATGGCCTTAACTTCTGATCTTTTAGGTGAGCGCAAAATAGATCGCGGCGATGAGGTTATAACGGTTGCCGCCGGGTTCCCCACAACTGTTACGCCTATAATTCAATACGGTGCTGTTCCTGTTTTTGTGGACGTGACTTTAGATAATTATAATATTGATGTTGATCAGCTCGATAAAGCTTTATCAGATAAAACTAAAGCTGTGATGCTGGCACATACGCTGGGTAATCCTTTTAACATTAAGGCGGTCAAAGAATTTTGTAATAAAAATAATCTCTGGTTAATTGAAGATAACTGCGATGCACTGGGTTCTAAATATGATGGTAAATATACTGGTACTTTTGGCGATATTGGAACATCCTCATTCTACCCGCCGCACCATATGACGATGGGTGAAGGTGGAGCTGTTTATACAGATAACGCATTACTAAAAAAAATATTATTATCTATGCGCGACTGGGGACGCGATTGTGTTTGCCAATCTGGGCAAGATAATTTATGCGGACACCGGTTTGACGGCCAGTATGGTGAACTACCTAAAGGGTATGACCATAAATATGTTTATTCACACTTTGGTTACAATTTAAAAGTTACCGATATGCAGGCGGCGGTCGGCTGTGCGCAGCTGGAAAAATTCCCTGCATTTATTGAAAAACGGAAAGAAAATCATAAATATTTACTTGAAGGTTTAAAAAAATACGAAGATAAATTAATTCTCCCTTACGCTACTAAAAACAGCGACCCTAGCTGGTTTGGTTTTCTAATAACGGTTAAACCAGATGCCGGTTTTACCAGAGACCAGCTTGTCAAACATCTGGAAGATGCCAATATACAGACGCGTATGTTATTTGCCGGCAATTTGATCAAACATCCCTGTTTTGATGAAATGAGAAGATCTGGCGAAGGGTATAGAGTTGTTGGTGAATTGAAAAATACGGATAGAATAATGAATGATACTTTTTGGATTGGGGTTTATCCGGGGATGAGTCAAGTTAAGTTAGTGTTCGTAATAGATCAAATTAAAACATTTATTGGTGAGTAGTTTGAGTAAACCAGAAAATAATCGTATAGAATATAAGCAAGAACTAACAGATAGTTTAGAAAAGTTTGTTGTTGGTTTTTTGAATTATAGTGAAGGTGGAGTTATTTATATTGGTTTAGATGATAACGGAAATGTTGCGGGATTAAAAGATATTGATAAACTTCAGCTAAAAATAGCAGATAGACTAAAGAATAATATATTACCATCTGTTTTGGGTTTGTTTGATGTGGTTTTAGAAGATTTACAAGGTAAGGCAATAATTAAAATAATTGTATCTAGTGGTCCTGAAAAACCTTATTACATTAAAAAATATGGAATGTCCCCCTTAGGTTGTTTTATTAGAGTGGGTAGTTCTACTCAACCAATGACAACAATTATGATCGAAAAAATGTTTGCTAAACGGTCTCGAAATGCTTTACATTCTATTCCTTCGCCACGAAAAGAGCTCTCTTTTGCACAATTAAAAATTTATTATGAAGAGAATCGTCTTAATTTAAATCAAAAATTTTTACAGAATCTAGAACTATTAACCGATGATAAGCAATATAACTATGTAGCTTATCTTGTGGCAGATGAAAATAATATTTCAATGAAAGTTGCTAAATATAGCGGAGTAGATAAAGTTGATTTAATAGAAAATACAGAATTTGGATATTGCTCATTAGTTAAGGCTACTAATAGTATTTTAGATAAGTTAGAGATAGAAAATGTTGCTTATACTAAAATAACTGGTAAAAAGAGAGCTGAGCAATATTTGGTTGATAAAATTGCCTTAAGAGAGGCAGTTATTAATGCTATAGTGCATAACGATTGGACTAATGAAATTCCGCCTTTGGTAGAGATATTTTCTGATAAAATTACTATCACTTCTACAGGAGGGCTACCTCAATCATTGACAGAAGAAGAGTTTTTTAGTGGTTGTTCTGCTCCGCGTAATAAAGAA
The DNA here is from genome assembly GCA_964448755.1 of uncultured bacterium. Taxonomy (GTDB): domain Bacteria; phylum Margulisbacteria; class Termititenacia; order Termititenacales; family CAYUXF01; genus CAYUXF01. The sequence continues at coordinate 454 of CAYUXF010000102.1, read as the reverse complement.
TTAATGAGAATTTTTAAAGATCTTAAACTTGTTGAGCAAATTGGTTCTGGTATGTTGCGAATTCTTAATAGCTATAATAGGTCTATTTTTAAAATATCAGATAATTTTATTAAAATAGAATTTAAGTTTGATATCTCTTTAAAAACAAAAGAAGAAGCAAGGGTCACCAATAAGGTCACCAATAAGGTCACCAATAAGGTCACCAATAAATTAACTGAAAATCAAAAAGTAATTATTGATTTAATAAGCAAGGATGTTTATATTACAATATCTGTTCTTGCAGAAAAAACAAATATTTCACCAAGAAAGATAAAAGAAAATATCGCCAAATTAAAGCAATTGCGGCTTATAAAAAGAATTGGTAATAATCGAACAGGTTATTGGGAAATTGTAAAATGATAAAATATAATGATACTTTTTGGATTGGGGTTTATCCGGGGATGACGGAAGAAAA
>CAYUXF010000101.1:0-4420 GCA_964448755.1 uncultured bacterium | reverse complement strand
ATAGCCAAAACGTTGACATGATATTTTTTTCTCAATTCCAGCGCCAGTAAGGTTTTACCAATAAATTTTTTACCGGCCGGCAATTCAAAGACAGAAAGATCCGGCGCAATACCAACAACGTCCTTAGCGCCGGTAATTAAAGACTTAGCTATTCTTTTGCCCATCTCACGTTCTGGGAAAATTACCTGATTAGCCCCTATTTTTTCTAAGACAACACCATGCGCGGCACTGGAGGCTTTAGCAATAATATTGGCAACACCAATTTCTTTGAGCAATAAAGTGGTTAAAATAGAATCCTGGATAGAACTGGCCATAGAAACAACGACCGCCTCAAAATCGGCGATTCCCACAGAAATAAGCGAGTTCTTATTGGTCGCGTCAATTTGAATAGCGTGCGTAGCCTGTTTATTCTGCATAACCTCCTGGATCCGCTCCTCATTGCTGTCTATGGCCAAAACCTCACCGCCAGAATTATAGATCTCTTCACAAATAGCTGTGCCAAAACGCCCTAACCCAATAACGGCAACTTGATGCATCTTACTTACTCCTTTATTTTTTCAATTAAGACCGCTGCTTCGGCGGCAATACCCTCTTCACGGCCGGCAAAACCCAGTTTTTCTGTAGTGGTCGCCTTTATACCGATCAGTTCAATATTTAAGCCGACCGCTAAGGCAATATTCTGGCGCATTTGCTGAATATACCCGGCGAGCTTTGGCCGCTGACAAATAATTACACTGTCAATATTAATAATTTGATAGTTTTTTTCGGCCAACAGTTTAACAACTTTTTTAAGAAGCTCTATGCTATCGGCACCTTTGTATTCAGGTCTGGTATCAGGAAAATGATCGCCTATAGAGCCGAGTGCCGCCGCGCCTAACAGGGCATCCATAACAGCATGGACCAGGACATCGGCATCAGAATGGCCCAATAAGCCGGCCTCATGCGGTATCTCGACGCCACCCAAAATAAGCTTGCGGTCTTTACTAAAAGCATGTACATCGTACCCTATACCTATTCGCATAAAACTATTATACTATTGTCATGCCAATCAGGAAACATGTAGTAATTTTTTATCTCTTTCTTTTTTGGATAATTTCCGCTCTTTTTAACAACACTTTTTCGCCACGCGACTATAACGAAAAAAGATTAGCACTCCATACGATCACCGAAATAAATATCATCTGTCCCAACAAGAAAAAAGCGCAAAAAGCGGTCAATGCTGCTTTTAATAAAATTTCCGAACTGGAAAAAAAACTCAATTACTATGATCCGCAAAGTGAGATCTCCCGTCTTAATACTGGCGCGCACTACCAGGAAGTTGAAGTCAGCGCCGAGACAATTGAATTACTCTTAATTGCTGTTAAAGGCTCCCAATTGACCGATGGCGCTTTTGATATTACGGCCACACCTATCACTAAACTCTACGGTTTTGGCACTGAAAAAAAACAAGTCCCGGCATCAAGCCAATTAAAAAAAGGACTTGAGCAAGTCGGTTATCAATACATCAAGATCAACACAGCTAATAATACCGTCAAATTCTTAAAAAAAGGTCTATTGATCGACCCTGGCGGCGTCAATAAAGGATATATTGTAGATCAGGCAGTTAAAGTACTGCGGGCAGAAGGGATCAAGAGCGGGCTGGTCAACGCCGGCGGCAATATTTACGCTTTTGGCAAAAAACGAGGCAAACCCTGGAAGATCGCGATCAAAGATCCGCAGAAAAAAAATGCTACGACAGGTACAGTTATTGAATTATCTAATCAGGCCTGTGCTACCTCCGGCGATTACGAACAATTTTTTTATGACAACAACCGCAAGATCTCCCATATTTTTGATCCGCGGACAGGCACACCGGCCAATCTGCAAAACGATTTTCAAAGTGTCACGGTCATTGCCGACACTGCCGCTGAAGCGGATATTCTCTCAACAGCTTGCTTTGTTTTAGGGAAAAAACGCTCGGCGGAGCTGATCAAAAACAAAAAAATATTTTATTAAAGATCATACTGCCGGGAGTTTAGTTAAGATCTTATAATCACCTTTTTTCTTGACCGCAATTCGCACCGCGCCCTGCCGGTTGGTAGAATAAACCCTGGCATAGCCAGTAAGCCGCTCAATTGCTTCCTGATGCGGATGACTAAATTTATTAACCCGGCCCGCAGAAATAATGGCGTGCTGCGGTCTGGCCGCAGAGAGAAACTCTGGCGTAGAAGAATAACGCGAACCATGATGTGCCACTTTTAGGACATCAATATCCAGCTCTTTTTCTTGTGCTAAAATTTCGTTTTCTGCTTCTTCGGCGATATCTCCGGTTAAAAGTATTTTAAAATCTTTAATTTTAAATAAAAAAACATATGAACTGTTATTAGCGTCACCGCTATAAAAAACGCCTGGATGCAGTAAACGACAAGCAGCACCTTTTAGCGGCAAAAAATCACCGGCCGCTAAACAAGAAATTAAAATATTTCTTTTATTTGCTTCGCTTAAGATCTCCTCTCTGGTAAAAGCTTTGGGCAAGATCAAATTTTTGACTTTGATCTTTTTTAAGATCGCCGGCACGCCGCTGTAGTGGTCAAAATGCTCGTGCGTAATAACCAAATAATCAAGTTCTTTAATCCCTTTTTTAATTAGAGCAGGAATAACTACACTGCTGCCTGGCTCAAAATAGCGGTCATCACTACCGCAATCTATCAAGATCCTGCCAGCTTTTTTAGCGTCTAAAAAAATAGCATCACCCTGTCCAACATCAAAAATATCAACGGTCAAAATATCTGGAGAAAAATTTATCAGATAACCGCCGAAGATCACTACTAATAAAATTAAAGTATATTGCCGATAAATTATTTTTTTAGTTTTTAAAAACTCTACCAATAAAAAGAGTGCCAGATAGATCAAGATCAATAAAAAAAAGCTGATCTGCTTAACATCAAGATAAGCCAGCGGCAAAGAACCAAAAAGATCGACAAAAATATTTAATATTTTTAAAAGTAAAAAATTAAATAAATTAAGAATATAAGCTAACGGCAGAAAAAAAAGACCGAGCAACGCCGAGCTAAAACCGAGAATAACCAAAAACTCTACCCAGAAAACGGTCAATAAATTAACCGGCAGCGAGACCAATGAAAAACCGTTAAAATAATAGACCGCCAAGGGGGTTGTAAAAAAGAACGGTGCCAGCGAAACAGAAAGTATCTCAGTTATTTTTTCCGGAAAATTCTTTTTTTTAAAATACTCCGCAAGAACCGGTGTCATATAGATAAGTGAAGCTGTTGCCGCATAAGACAACTGAAAGCCGATATCAAAAATTATCCTGAAATTTCCCAATGAAAGCAAAAAAGCGGAAAAAGCCAGCGCGGTCCAAAAATCTTTAGAACGACCCAGTAAACCGCCCGCCAGTGTGATCTCAGCCATTAAACACGCCCGCATTATAGAGGCGCCGCCGCCGACCGCCACCGTAAAACCTATATTAAAAAGTGAGGTCATAAAAAAAGTAGCCAGCGGCGAGAGGCGCAAGAGTTTGGCCAGCATCAAGGCCACGCCAACCAAAATAGCTATCTGTGAACCGGAGACCACCAGCAAATGAATGATCCCGACCCGTTTATACTGCAGTTGTGTCTCAGCACTCAAAGGAGCTGCCGCCGTGCCAAAAATAATGGAATTCAAAACAGCCGCTTCTTTTGCCGGCATAGTTTTAAAATTAACTGCCGCCAGTTTGTTCTTTAAAAAGATCACACCTCTGCCTAAAGAGAAGGGCGGACGCCGGAGCTCCAAAACAGCGCTTTCTTTAGCAGCTAGCCGGCCGCAGTATTTATGCAGTTTTAAATAATCGTCATAAACAGAAAGCCCAAAATTAGTAGCCGGTATTAATTTAAAAAAACGGTATTCTTTTAAAAATAAAATATCACCATAACAATATTTATCTTGTTCTAAAGTGGTCAGCGAAACCTTTATTTTATAGCCGGCAGTAGTGCCGGTAAAAGAGAGCCCTCTCTCGGTTTTAATAATATCAGAGCTGATCTTCAACTCAATTTCCGGCTTTTGGCTAAAGAAATTTTCGGCCTTGAGCAACTTTTGTTCTAAATATTTTGAACCGCATGAGGCAGCAAAAAAACCGAGCAAAAAACAAAAAACAAAGAAAATAACCAGATTTTTCAATGCTCTGGAAAGCCTATTTAGAGCCAATAAGGAAAGACTGCCCGTCAAAAGAAAAACCGTAAAAATAAACTGTAATTTTTCCTGAAAAAAAATACCGGTAAAATAAAAAATAACGAACCAAAAAAGTTTGCGTTTTAACACAATGCTGTTTTTACAAAAAATATACCATCTAAATAACCAAAAATAGCACAAAAAAACCGCCGTTTGGCGGTTTTTTAATTATATTTTTATATTTTTCGTTATTATATTAATGTAATTTTATTATTAC
>CAYUXF010000100.1:0-4489 GCA_964448755.1 uncultured bacterium | reverse complement strand
ATAGAAGAGTCTCAATTTCAAGGTAAAGCCATCCTCATTATAAAGAACGATGAAAACGACCGTTTTCCTTTCTCTTTTGGTCTCTCCAAAGCCAAAAAAATTCTCGGCGCCATTGACCAGATAAAAGCTTTTGTGGAAAAGAACGATAAACCAGCTGAAGGCTAAAGTTTTTAACAATTAAAAAACATAAAAAGGCCGCGTTTAGCGGCCTTTTTGTTTGTTACGGCTTTTTGAGCCATTGCCGTTACTGTGTTATAATAAAAAATGATTAAATTGTTCTTTTATTTGGTTAAAACATTATGAAAATAGCTTTAATAGGAAACTATCCGCCGCGCGAGTGCGGCATTGCGACATTTACCAAAGATCTTTTTAACGCTGTGACCAAAAACAGCCTGGAAAAAAAGAACAAGGCTACCGGCTATATTGTGGCTATGAATGATCACGGACAGGAATACGAGTATCCTGCCGAAGTAAAATATGTTGTCCGGCAAAATCACCAGCGCGATTATTTAGAAGCGGCAGAATTTATTAATTACAGCGACGCCGATGTCTGTATCCTCCAACATGAGTTTGGCATCTTTGGCGGCGACAGCGGCGTTTATATTCTCTCGCTCTTACATAAACTGGAGATACCGCTGGTAGTAACTTTTCACACTGTTCTAAACAAACCCTCCTATAATGAAAAAATAATAGTAGAGTCTATTGGCAAAAAAGCCTCAAAAATAGTGGTAATGAGCAACCGGGCGGTAACTTTTTTAAAAGAAATTTATAATATACCGGAAGAAAAAATAGCCTTGATAGAACACGGGGTCCCGGATTTTAATTTTACACACAGCAAAAAATATAAGAAAAAATTTAATTTAGAAAACAAAAAAGCCCTGTTAACTTTTGGCTTATTGAGCCGCAACAAGGGCATAGAAACAGTTATTAAAGCGCTGCCGGCGGTGGTAAAAAAACACCCGGACGTTGTCTATATAATTTTAGGCAAAACCCACCCCGGCGTATTGCGCGTTTCCGGCGAGGAATACCGAAATTATTTAGTCAGGCTGGTAGAAAAAAACAACCTGCGCCGGCATGTCTATTTTCATGACAGCTTTGTCCGCGACCGCGAGCTGCACGAATATTTAGCGGCTATTGATATTTACATTACGCCCTACTTAAATGAAGCGCAAATTACCAGCGGCACACTTGCTTACGCGGTTGGCGCCGGGGCGGCAGTAATTTCTACACCCTACTGGCACGCCCAGGAACTGCTGGACGAAACCAGGGGAAAACTTTTTCCCTTTGGCGACCACGAAGCGCTGGCCAATGTTTTGAACGACCTGCTGGACAATAATAGTGAACTATTAAAGATCAGAAAACGAGCTTACAACTACGGCCGAAAAATAATCTGGCCGGAAATTGGCAGACAATACATAAAACTTTTTACACAGGTCAAGAACAAACCGGTCTTAACCGAAAAAGAACAGACTATCGTAGACCCGCAGGTTCTGCCATCTTTTAGTTTAGAACACATCAACCGCTTAACGGACAATACGGGCATAATTCAGCACGCCAGATACAGTGTACCGAATTTTAAAGAGGGTTATTGTCTGGACGATAACGCCAGAGCGCTCTTAATGTCCGTAATGGCCTTCCGGCAAAAAATGGATCCGCTGGCCAAAAAGTTAATGCCGGTCTTTTTAAGTTACATCTACTACATGCAGCGGGATGACGGCAATTTTAAGAATTTCTTAAGTTTTGATCACCGTTATCTTGATGAGGTAGGGACCGAAGACTCTTTTGGCCGGACCATTTGGGCCCTGGGTTACTTGATAAGATTTTCTAAAAACGAAGGTTATTATGAACTGGGGCAGGAGCTTTTTAATAAAGCGGCCGGCAATTTTAGTGAACTAAAATATTTACGCGGCATTGCCAATACCGTGATAGGTATTGCCCATTACCTGCACAGACATAACGGCAACGAGTCTATGCGCAAGGCTTTAAACGAACTCTCTTATAAGCTGGTAAATTCATATGAAAATAACCGGACCGAAAAATGGCACTGGTTTGACGAACATTTAACTTACGACAACGGCGTTCTGCCGCTGGCACTATTACAGGCCTATGAAATAACAAATGAAGCAAAGTTCTTAACTATTGGTCTTGAGGCAATAGCTTTTTTAGAGTTAATGACATTTAAAGATGAGACCCTTTCACTGGTAGGGAACAGCACCTGGTTCAAAAAAGGGGAAAATACGCCGCCACAGTATTCGCAACAGCCGATAGATGCCATGGCGATGGTGATGATGTATTACCAGGCTTACAACGTCACAAAAAACAAACAATACTTAAATAAAATGTTCTCCTGCTTTATGTGGTTTTTGGGCGAAAACACGTTACGCATACCGCTTTATGATTTTGAGACGACCGGCTGCTGTGACGGCCTGGAAGAACACGGCGTTAACCGCAACCAGGGGGCGGAAAGCACACTGGCTTATTTGATCTCGCACCTGACCGTCCTTTTGGCTTATGAACAGGAGCTCTAAATTAAGGGGGTAAAAAATGCCTTTAATAAAACGCTACGAAAAAAACCCGATCCTCACCAAAGAGGATATCCCTTACGAAGTAGCGACCGTTCACAACGCCGGGGTTACCAAATTTAACGATAAATATATCATGCTCTTTCGCTCGCACCTGACCAATGGCCGCAGTATCCTTGGCAAAGCGGTCAGTGCCGACGGTTTTAACTTTAATGTTGATAAAAAACCCTTTCTGACTCCGGCCACGAGCGGCATGTTTAAAGAATATGAAGAGTATGGCGTAGAGGACCCGCGCATCACTTTTATTGACGGCGAATATTTAATAACTTACAGCGCCTACTCCCGCCACGGTGTAAGAATAGCTCTGGCCAAAACCAAAGATTTTAAAACTATAGAGCGTTTTTCATTGATCACCGAGGCGGACTACCGCAACACTGTCATCTTCCCCGAAAAAATTAACGGCCTCTACGCCCGCCTGGACCGACCGCACTCCGAAATAGCGCCCTGGTCGATTTGGATCAGCTACTCGCCAGACCTGCGTTACTGGGGCGACGCTAAATTAATTATGAAGCCGGCGCAATACCACTGGGACGAGATGAAAATAGGGCCGGGCGCGCCACCGATAAAAACAAAAAAAGGATGGCTGAATATTTACCACGGCGTCTTCCCGACCATGGCGGGCGCGGTTTACAGATTAGGGGCAGCCCTGCACGACCTGAAAGACCCCGCAAAAATAATTGCTATTGGCGACCGCTGGATACTCCAGCCGGAAGAAGTCTACGAAATAACTGGCTATGTTCCGAACGTGGTCTTTAGCTGTGCCGCTGTACCGGAAGAAGACGGTGAAGTTAAAATTTACTGGGGCGGCGCCGATAAAGTAATGTGTGCCGGGACAGCTCAGATAGATGACCTTGTTGAACACTGCTTAAAGAACCCGCGCCCATGTCTTTAAAAGTAGCCGTTTTAGCGCCGATCTGCTGGCGCACACCGCCAAGACACTACGGACCGTGGGAACAGGTTTCCTCTAACATTGCGGAAGGACTGATAAAAAAAGGGTGCGATGTCACGCTCTTTGCCAGCGGCGATTCTTTAACAAAAGGGCGCCTAGAATATATTGCCAAACGGCCATACGAAGAAGATAAAGAGCTAGACCCCAAAACCTGGGAATGTCTGCACATTGGCCACCTGATGGAACAGGCGGATAAATTTGATATTATTCACAATAACTATGATTTTCATCCGCTGATCTTTAGCAGAGTAATTAAAACCCCTATCATCACAACGATCCACGGCTTCTCTTCGCCGAGGATAATCCCGATGTTTAAAGAATATAACAAAGATTCCTATTATGTCTCTATTAGCAACGCCGACCGCAGCCCGGAACTGGATTATATAGGGACGGTCTATAACGGGATAAACATTGCTGATTTTACATTTAATGAAAAACCTGACGATTACCTGCTCTACTTTGGCCGGATCCACCACGACAAGGGAACTTATGAAGCGATACAAATAGCCAAAAAAGCGGGCAGTAAATTGATCATCTCCGGGATCATTCAAGACGAAAATTATTTTAAAGAAAAAGTACTGCCGTTTATTGACGATAAAAATATTATCTTTGTGGGCCACTCCGGCCCGGAAAAAAGAAATGAGCTACTGGGCCAGGCGGCGGCCCTTTTGCACCCGATAAATTTTAACGAGCCGTTCGGCCTGAGCGTAGCCGAAGCGATGCTCTGCGGCACGCCGGTAATAGCCTTTAACAAAGGCTCGATGCCGGAACTGATAGATGACCAAAAAAGCGGTTTTTTAGTGAACAATATAGAAGAAGCGGTAGCCGCATTAGAAAAAATAAAACAAATTGACCGCGCTTATTGCCGAGAATGGAGCGCCAGTAAATTTAGCTGCGAAAAAATGACCGAAGATTATTTGAAAATTTATAGAAAGATATTGGGATAGAGATATCCCCA
>CAYUXF010000099.1:0-4515 GCA_964448755.1 uncultured bacterium | reverse complement strand
CCCTTTGTTTATTATATTTTTTATTAAGTCCTCTTTATTATCCAAAATATCTGCAATAATTTGATAAGCTGCTTCACGCCGCTTAATACCTAAATTATTCTCAACATAAGCATAAAGCAGTTCGCGAAGCTCCGCTCTCTCTTCATAATAATTAACTATATCCGCGAATTTTGTTTTATACTGTTCTAATTGCTCATTCAAAAACTTTTCTACTTTTTGCTGGTCACTTGCCGAAAGTTTTTTACGCCAGCCGAACTTTAAATATTTATTATCTTTAACCTCATACAATAAACCTTTGTCAGCAAGCAAACTCTCCACTTCAGGATTACTATTAAAGTCTAAAGGAAAATCTATCTCTTCTGCTCTGGCCACTACAAATTCTTGTTTAAGGATCGGATCATCTTCGCCATAACCAACATAGCCCTGATCTGTAAATTTGGCGGTAATATATTTTTGCTCCGCAGAATCGTTTATAACCCTGGTCTTAAAAAATTCCTCTAATTTTCCCTGGGCGGTTGCCGCATCCATTAAAAAGCCGTTGCAACTACCATTTTTGAACCCTGTCGTCTTAGTCAGTAGCTCGATCAAGTCAGTGGATTTTTTATCTACTTTGGCAGCATTATTTTTAACTTTACTGTATTCTTTTAATCTCTCTTTAACTATCTCCGAAAAACCATCATTTTCTTTAAAAAAATCTTGTCCGCTTAGTTTGTCTAAAGAAGCTTTCTGTCCACCCAGCCAATTGATCAACCCCTTAGTTTGAGCTAACCGGTAGTCGAACATTCCGCTCAGAGCCCCCTCTACTTCAGCCCAAATAGCCGCCTGGTTTTCCTGAAAAACTTGTAAAATTTCACTTTTTAATTTTTCATTTTTTTCATTTTGGGGAAATAATTCATTTAACTCTTTTGCAAATTCTTCATTATTCAGAAATTCGAGGTTACAACTTTCTAGTTTTTTATCAAAAAAGCTTTCTGCTTTTTGATAAATATTATGTCCTGCTTGTTCATTAATATGTTCTTTTTTTTCACCTTCTCTTAGCTCATAAAAATTCTCGATCCATTTTTTATAAGCAATAAACGCTATATATGCAGAATAAAGCGGCATCTCTTTAACGCTATCGTTCAGAGAATCCTCTATCTTTCTTCTAATAAAAGTATAAACACCGCCTTTGCCATTTTTCCCTTTATGCGCCGCAATATCTTCTTCACCGGTAAAACTAGTGATCTTCTTGATCATTTTTTCATCTATTTTTTTAATTGCACTCCCTAGCTCACCGGCAAAATCAGCCATATCGGAAATAAATTCATTTTGCGAAATAAACGCATCCTCATGACCTTCATCATTATGCGTAAATTGAGCTGTCAACGACCAGGTCTGCCAAAAAAGATCTTCCGATACATTTTTAAGATAATCCATATTATCCCTGGTCTCTTTATCTCTCTCTCCATTATAATTATTATGACCGATCAAATAATCCACTGATCTTTCAGTCTCTGCAACATTATCTTTGCTATATATTGATGAGAGGCTCTTTTTTAGACCTTCATTGCTGGCAATAGCAAATCTTTTACCAAGCAATGCCGCAAGTTCATCAAGATTTTTTTCTCGGTCAGCATCTTCAAAATCAGCGCTCTTATAAGTGAGCTCTCTAACTATATTGGCTATTTGCGGCTCATCTTTTTTGACCCAGGAATAATAGTCATAATAAATCCCTGCAAAATTTTCCAGATCAAATTCAGTTAAAGTATCCGGTGTAATTTTATGGATCTTTGTTTTAGCAAAGATCTTTTTGTCAGCATCTTTTAAAAGCAATTTCATGTTTTCAATAAATTCTGTCCGGCTCATTTTTGTGTTATCAAGGTCCAGCGAGATCTCTTGACCGTTTAGATCATACGTATAATTTTCCAGCCCTTGATGCACATTTAAAATATCCAGCCGGTGCAAAAGATCATTCATATTAGATCTAGAAATTCCGTCGGCAGGAAATGCCGCACCCAGTGCCTCCATCATAGATATATGGCTAAGGCTAATTCCGGAGCGGTCTCGCCCCATTGTATCGCCAAGCAGCAGCGCAAGCATAAAAACATTTACAGACTTATTACTGCCATATGCTCTTTCCTCTAAAACCTTATTGAGTTCGTCACCAAATTTACTAAGCAGAATATTTCTTCTGGCATCAATTGTCCTGACATTAGTCAACTTGCCAATTGTCTCATAAAGAAACGCGGGGTTACGGCCATCCATATTAACAGTTAAAAGCTCCTGAATAGGAAAAGAGAGCATGTTCTCTGTAGAGGCATAAAGATCCTGCAGAAAAGCACCGGCCGGACCACCGTAAGTAAAATAGGTCAGCAACGAAGCTTTGGGTTTAGCCTTAAGCTCAGCTATTTTAGCTTTTACGTTTGCCACTTTACTGGCAAACTCTTGCTTATATTCACTCTTATAGCGGTGAGTTATTGTATAAGCAAATCGCAAAGCATGCGCAGTATCAACATTTTCAATACTCTGCATTAAATTATCAAACTCTTCTTTTTTAGCCCAGTGATTGATCTGCACTAAAACTTCGTCTTGAGATAAATGTTTGGAATTATCTGAAGCAGAAATAAAGATCCCTTTAGTATTAACAAAATTAGCCGGCAGTTGCGCCTTGTCAATTTTAATAAAAAAGTGATCGGCCATTGCGATAGTGCGATTGCCGACAGGAACTATCTGCCTTAAAAAAAGCTGTAAATTATTGACCATTGACAACTGTTTTTGATAAGCAGAGTTTTTACTAAAATCACCGTTTTGTTCTGCTTTTTTCTGCTGAAGGACAGCGATCGCTGAACGCAAGGCCTCATCTAAAGTTTCAAAGCGCTCTGCAGCGCGATAATCTACACTTAGCTCACCGCTTGCAGAATTAAAATAGACGTCTGCTTTTTCTTTTGCAAAATTCTTTACTAAAAATTCCTGCAGAGAACTATTGTCCGCCAGCTCAATATCTTTTAAAATTTCTTGATCTAATTTAAAAACTTGTTTGGCGTTATGGAGCGGTTTTTCTAAAACCTCGTAATTATTTTTTCTTAAATATTTTTCCTGGGGCCAAAAATAGTTATAACAAAAAGCGGCACCGGCATACGCTAAAAAAGAAGAAAAAATAAACACCAGGCTGGGGGTAAAGACCGGAATAACAGCGGTCATAGCCACTACACCCATAAAAAAAGTAGAAATATACGGATAACTCCGCCATTTTTCCCTAATAACATTAATTACATTATTAACAGAAAACTTAGCGGAGTGCTCTCCCGCAGAAAAATCAATAAACCTAAAATCTTTAACAATATCTGCGGCCGAATAGATACCCTTGCCGTTCTTTAAAATATCGCTGTTACGTGAAGCCGCATCTTCATAGTATGGTCTGTTCATCTCTTGGTCTATAATTTTTTCTACAAAAGAATTGATCAGTAAAAAATCGGATTTACTTTTAATGGTAAGCAAATCTTGTTTATTATAATCTTCTCCAAACTTCTGGCTTTGTTCAAGAACAGCAGTTTTAAGCAAATCTGCATCATCAATAAAAGTAAACTTGCCGGCTGATATAATCTCTTTTTTCAGCTCATCAAGTTTAGCAAACGGTAAAAAACAATTCTGTTTATTTTCAATAATAAAAGCAGTTAATATTTTCTCAATTGTCTTATTGATCTCGGCATCAACTTTTTCCAACCCACTCTTTTTAAAATAACCGCCCAATACGGTAAGTACTTTTTCATCAAAGCCTTTGACCAAAATGCTGGCATCGCGCTGATCGGCAAGAATATTCTTTTCTTTTAGTGTCCCTACTAATTCTGTTTTTTGGGTTGCCTCTATTTTGCCAATGGCAAGAGGAACAATTAAATTTTGCTTAATAAGCTCTATTAGTTTTTGTTTTTCACCATAAAAAAATTCGCTATTAACACGCTGATTGATATTTAATTCAAAATCAGTAACCAACTCATCTAATGTTTTTTCCAGATTTAACGCAGCTTCAATTTGCGCTAATAAAGCTTCGTTTCCGTTTATTATTTTAAGGTTTTTTAATTCATTTATTGAATAATTGGTGTTGCTAATTTTTTTTGTTTGAGCAACAATTTCGCCGCTTTTATCTAAAGTAGCCAAAGAAAATTCATCTTTGGTGATTTTTAAAACAATATTAGTATTAACAAACTTGTATAGACCGGCAGATAGCCTGGCCGAAAGAAAATGTCCGTTTTTTTCTTCACTAATGATTTTTTTTAGCTCATCAATTTTAAGCGCTAATTCTTGTTTATCAAATTTTATTTCTTTGTTTTGCGTTATAAGCTCAATCAGTTCTTCTTTACTTAATTTTTTAAGATCAATACTCGTTATTTCTGCGGTATGATTATTGTTTTTCTGAGAAAAAACAAAGCTCTCCTTTTGAGGATCATATTTAATATTAATTTTTGTTTGAATTTTTGCACTATTTTCTACTGGCACATCCTTATTTATCTTTGGATGATTTTTTTTATATTGTTCAGA
>CAYUXF010000098.1:0-4540 GCA_964448755.1 uncultured bacterium | reverse complement strand
GCGCGCTGACTTTGAATATACTTGTCGGTGATCTGGATCGACTGAACCTTTAAAATATTAGAGATGCTGATACCGGTATTACTGGCCTGAATTAATAGCGTTAAAAAAGAAGAGAGATCAGGATGTTCGATGCGGCGGCCCATACTGCGCAGCGCCTCAGAAACAGATTTACCCATTCTGATCTCGGTAATTGTTTGGTTAATCTCCTGTTGTAAAACACCTGTTGATTTCTGAGAAATTTTGGTCAAGCCGCCTTCCAGATCCATGCCCGCCTCCACGCAAATACGCAAGAGATCAATAAAATTGGGTAGCTCTTTGGTAACTAACTTATGCCTTTTTTCCAGTTGTTGCTTTAAGTTTAGATCGGGCAAAAAATAAGCTAGGACTAAAGCCAGCAAAAGAAAACCATAATTGATCTCTATATTTAACAGCCAAAAGATCAACGGAAAAACACTGACAACAAAGAACATAAAGACCAGTTTTTGCATAAAGTACTTAGAAACAGTCAGCTCTTTTTGTCCTGAGACCGCTATTTTCTTTTTAATATTTTCCGTAATATTTTGCGGAATAAATTTATTGGAAATTTGCTCTATTTTTTTGATCAAAATATTGGAGATCAAATTACCGTAAACACGCCGGGCAGCGACCTGCTGATTTTCCATAAACTGAGTTTTAAAAAGACGTTCTTTGAGCTCGGCACTGCGCTTCCCTCTCTCGATCATTGAAAAGATCAAACTGAAGATCAAAACTACCGCCAAAGTTATTACTAAAGAATAGATCAGCATTTCATCTCCCCTTTTAATCGAGCTTGATCAGGCTCTTGATTATCAGCGCGCCAAACAACTCAGAAAAAACAGCACCAGCTAAGATCATTTTACCTAAAGGCTCGGTAAAAAGCGGCGTTAAATAGCCAGGGTTAACGACCGAAACCACTAACCCTACAGCCAGCGGCAGCAAACCGACAATTAAACCAGAGGCTTTCCCTTGCGCGGTCAAGGAATTGAGTTCATTTTGCAGGCGCTGGCGGCTGTTAATAGTTTCCGAGATCTTGCCGAGAATATTAGAGAGTGAACCGCCCGATTCGTTTTGAATAATTACAGAAGTAATAAAAAGCCGGACATGTTCATTGGGTACACGCTTATAAAAATTATTCAGCGCCTCCTCCAGTGACAAACCCCAATTGAGTTCCTGATTTAAAATATCAAATTCTTCCGCTATCGGCGACGGCATATCACGCGCAATGATCTGCAGCGCCTGCCGAAAACTAAAACCGGAACGCAGTGTATTGGCCATTAAAGCCAGCGCATCACCAAAGAGTTTATCGAACAGCAAAAAACGGCGGTTGACCATTGTCAGCAAAACAACATAAGGTAAAAAAAGACCAAAACAAGCCACCAGCAAAGAAGCAACAATATTTTTATTAAATAAAAACGTCACTAAAAAAACCAACAAATAGACAACTGTATTTAAAGTTACTATCTCCCGCAGACTGACCTCAATACCCAGCACTTTAAATAAACCAGTATATTTATGCCAGAGAGCCGCCAGTAAATTCTTATCGGTTTGTTTTTTAAAAGCTGTTTTTTCCTGGCCATGCTGATTTAAAATTTTCTGGTATCTTTTTTTAATTTGTGAAACCCGGTTCTTACCCAGATCATTAACGATCATCATTAAAATGATCAAAGCCAAAATACCGGATAAAAAGATCATTAAAAACATCGTTCTACCCTTCCGGTCTTTCAAAAATAGAGAGTGGCAGATCGATACCCTTAGAGCGAACTCTATCCAGGAACGAAGGAATGAGCCCGGTAGCCATAAATTCACCAATTAATTTATTGCTCTTATGATCGTAACCGGTCTGCTTATATACAAAAAGATCTTTTAATTGAATAATATCGCCTTCCATCCCACAAACCTCTGAAATACTGGTTATTTTACGTGAACCGTCCTGTAGGCGGCTCTGCTGAACGATCAGATCAAAAGCCCCGGAAATTTGCTGACGCACAGCGCTAATCGGGAGATCAAGACCCGCCATCAAGACCATGGTCTCTACTCTGGCAATTAGATCGCGCGGCGAGTTAGCATGCGCCGTGGTCATTGAACCATCATGCCCGGTATTCATAGCCTGTAGCATATCCAGCGCTTCTGCGCCGCGGCACTCACCAATAACAATTCTGTCCGGCCGCATCCGCAAAGAATTTTTAACGAGATCGCGGATCGTGATCTCGCCTGACCCTTCAATATTGGCAGGACGGCTTTCCAGTGTTACCAGATGTTCCTGTTTTAACTGCAATTCGGCAGAATCTTCAATTGTAATTATCCGCTGATCGTCTGGAATAAAAGAAGAAAGCACATTGAGCAGTGTTGTTTTACCAGAGCCGGTACCACCGGAAACAACAATATTTAAAGAAGCGCGAACACAGGCCTTAATAAACTCCTCCATTGCCGGCGTAAAAGAACCAAAACGGATCAGGTCTTTAGAGGTATAGGGATTAACGGAAAACTTACGGATCGTTAGACAAGGGCCCTTTAAAGCCAGCGGCGGAATGATCGCGTTAACGCGAGAGCCGTCTTGCAAACGCGCATCAACCATCGGCATCCCTTCGTCAATACGGCGGCCGACTTTAGAAACTATCCGCGAAATTATGCGTTTTAAGTGCTCTTCATCAAAAAAGATAATCGGCGTCAGTTCGATCTTGCCATTCTTCTCAATATAAGTCTGGTCTTTATTAATGACCATGATCTCCGTAATATGCTCATCTTTAACCAATTCCTCCAGCGGACCAAGGCCAATAGTTTCATTAATAACCGCTGTTACAATATGCTGAACTTCACGGCGTGAAAAGTAATAATTGTTTTTTTCTATCAAAGCGACGATCGATTTTTCAATAAACTTTTTTATTTTTTCACGCCCCTCAATATCTTCATCGCTGATATTTATTTCATTAAAATCTATTTCTGTTTCATTGATCAGATCACGATGGATCTTTAAAACTTTCTCTAAAAAATTACGGCGGACAACTTTATCATTTTTGCTGACACCATCATCATGGATCACCTGTCCACCCTGCAGCTCTAGCTTTTCCAGGATCTTTTTAGCGGTATTCTCTTTATTCTTAATTTCCGCTTCATTAATATTTTCTTTTAATTTTTCCTGTAATTCCTTTTTTTCCGGCTCTTTCTGCTCTTTTTTAACAGACAATTCGGCAGTTTGATCAGGTTCTTTCTTTTTATGCTGATCTTCCTGCCCACCTGAGAATTGGTCATTATTCAATCTATTCAGCAACGACATAACTACGCCTCCCTGAACATATTCATTAAACCATTGAGCCAGCTGTTGTTATTTTTTTGTTTTTCAATAACTTCAGTCAGATCCTCGCTGCCTGCTTTTCCACAGCTAACTGCCGCTATTTTTCTGATACTTTCTCTTAAAAAATTATTATCTATATTTTCCAGAACAAAAGGCACGCCGCGGTTAATTGAATTTTTTACCACAGCAAGATCTTCAGGGATCACTCCCGCTATTTTAGAATTTATATATTTTTCCAACTCTGGGATCGTTATTTCATTATTGCGGTCGTAGCGATTCAAAATAATTTTGATTTTATCCAGCGAGAAATAGAGCGACTTAATTGCCGCCAAGCCGGCATTCAGATTTTTAATAGAGGGAATATCAAATGCAGTGACATAAAAAATTATTTCCGCCAGTTCTAAAATAGCGAGATTAAATTCATTAAAATAGCTTTCCGTATCAACTATAATATAATCATATTTATCTTTAACCGCTTTTAAAATTCTTTTAAATTTATCGATCTCCAGATAGTCTTCGGCTTTTTCGCCGGCTGTCAATAAATTAACGCCGGAATAGTGAACAATTAAATTATCATTAATATCTTTCCAGAAATTATCGGAATCTTCCGGTTCGTCGGAAATATACTCGAGACTTTTTTCCGACTTAAGATCAAGCAAAATATCCAAACTGCCAAAACGGGGCAGCGGATCTATTAACAAAACTTTTTTGCCGTGTTCTTTCTGTAACAAAGCGGCCAAATTAACCGCCAGGACAGATTTACCAACGCCGCCTTTACTGCTGATCAGGGCAATTACTTTAGCGGCATGCCGGCTGTGTAAACCGTTAGCCTGAATATAGTCCTCCGCATTTTTCAGCGCCTTCTGTAGTTCTGTTTCAACAAGCGGCAGATCAAGAAAATCCTTAACGTTCAATGGCAGAGCTTTTTTCAGTTCCTGCGCCGTGGCATTTTTAGAGACAATAATTACATAGTGAACTCTGTTCTTTAAACGTTCAATAAATAATTCATCTATTTCCGCCAGATCAACTATCAAAACATCTATTAGATCGGCCGCGGCCAAAGAAAAAAGTTCTTCGAGCTCGTTAACACTGTGATTTAGCGTATATTTTTCTTCTACTACTGCAGTAACAGCAGCTCGCTCTTCTTCTTTTTTTATATAAACCACGATATCCATTGTTATTTTACCTCCGCAGAGACAAGTGTTTTTTTGCCGACGATCGTTGGCCGCA
>CAYUXF010000097.1:0-4603 GCA_964448755.1 uncultured bacterium | reverse complement strand
TAGCATAATTAACCTCTACCTGCAAACAGCTTTTTTATAATAATTATTATAATAACTTACTACTGTCCAATAAAATAATTGTCAGTTTATTATGACCCCATCCCCTAGCCCCTTCCCCGCAAATGCGGAGAAGGGGGGCATAAAACAACAATATTTCATTCTGAACGTGAGCTCTCTCCGCGAAAGCGCGGGGAGAGCGGCAAAAGCCAGAGGGGTTAAAATGGATTGTTTTTAGTTGGACAGCAGTGATAATAACTTAGATTAAAACAATTGGCTTTTGTTGCCCAAAAAAATTTTATCCCAAACGTATATTTATAACAAAAGATGGGTATATTTATCTTAACAGCGAAAGGCGGAGGGTTAAAAAATGGATAACAAAAAAACCGAAGAAAGTTTAAGCAAAAAAAGCAAAGAGATCCTCGATGATCTGGAAAAAAACAAACCGACTATCAGTGATTTCTTTTTTGAGGAAAAAGATCTCATTGGTCATGTCACCAATATCAATACCACATCGGCCACAATTAAAGTTACCGATCTGGATCGGCTTAAAATAACCGCTGTCGGCCGGCTAGTTGTCATAGACACTGTCGATCAAGAGTGGTTAATTGCCCGTATTGAGTCTATTGAAGAAATTGAAGAAAATCACAATGTTTACTATCACATTTACGCCGGTTTTATCGGCACCTTTCAGATCGACCGCCAGAAAAAGAAGTCCTTTTTCTCACGCGCGCTCGTGCATGTGGCCAATATCGGCGCCAGCTGTTTTGCCCTAGAAGCTAAAAAGCTTTCGTTTTTTATGGGCGGCATCTCGCAAGGCGGCTCACCTAAAGATCTGACACTGGGCAAATACGTTATTGATGAATCTGTCACCGCCTATATGGACGGCAATAAGCTCTTTCAGCGGCACATGGCGCTAATTGGCAGTACCGGCTGCGGTAAATCCTGGACAATTGCCGCCTTAATTGAACAAATAGGTAAAATGGATTATGCCAATATAGTCCTTTTTGATATTCACGGCGAATACAAAGACTTAGTTTATGCCCGGCAAATGCGCATTGCTTCGCCCGGCGACGCCCAAAATGAAAGCGATGATATTGTTTTTATGCCGGTCTGGTTCTTAACTTTTGAAGAAATGCTGACCGTCTTTTTAGATAAGGCAGACCCGGATGCCTCCACCCAGGCCATGGTCTTAAATGACGTTATCCGCAAAAGAAAATTGGAATTTATTAAGAAAAATAATCACGCCGAATTAATGGCCTCTTTTACTGTCGACAGCCCCCTGCCCTTTAAAATGCAGGATGTACTCAAAGATGTCCGCTATATTAACGCCGAGCTGGTGCCCGGCATTGGCCAGGGCGAAGTTGTTAAAGGACCTTATTACGGCAAGTTTGACCGCTGGATACCGCGCATAGAAGCCATGATGGCGGACCGCCGCTACGGTTTCTTATTTGAAGGGCCGGAAAAAATCATGGACTATGACTATATCAACAAAGTTGTTAAAAACTTATTGGGCAGCGGCGTTCAAGACGGTCTCAACCGCGGCATTAAAATTCTCGATTTTTCCAATACACCGTCAGACATGATCCCGGTAATTATCGGCGCTATCGGCCGCTTTCTCTTCCAGGTCCAGTTCTGGAACCAGTCTAAACGGAGACATCCGGTAATTTTGGTCTGCGACGAAGCTCACCTTTACCTGCCGCCTTTTGAGAACTGCAATGAAGCGCAACGGAATACGGTCTTTCAATTTGGCCGCATTGCTAAAGAGGGCCGTAAATACGGTATTACGCTAGCGGTAATGACCCAGCGACCTTCCGATGTTAACCCCTCTATTCTGAGCCAGGCGGGCAACATTATGACACTGCGCCTAACCAATATTGTGGACCAGGAAATAGCTAAAAAGCTGATGCCCGACGGCATGACCGGTCTGGTAGAAGAACTTCCGCTATTAGGCATTGGCGAGATCATTGTTATTGGTGATTCTGTTCAGCTGCCGTTAAAAATTAAAGTTATTCCGGCCAAATACAGCCCCAACAGCGCCACACTGGACTTCTGCGACGAATGGGCCAAAACTTCTCATCCGGATGAAGACCTGGATAACGGCGTAGAAAATATGCGGAAACAGAAAAGATAAATATGCAACGTAAAATTATTTTTTTCAATAATACAGAAGTTAAATTCTGGAAAAATGAATTAAAAGAATTCAAGTTATTAGAAAAACATTACAAAGATAATCCAGAATATGTCTCTGGGTATATTAATGCCAAAAAAACTTTTTTTGCTCAATTCCTAGCAACAAGATCACAACAAACACAAGATTTATTATCTAATAATAAATTTGTAAAAAAATTATTATTTATTACTCCAAATTCAACAAAAAAAATAAAAATAGAAAATGGTGATCTTAAAGAATTAATTAAAATATTATTAACAGAAAACTTCTTAGTGCAAATTGAAGTTTTAAATACATTAAAAACAGCATATGATCCATATACAGGAATAGAACATAGTTTTATACCTGTAAAACAAATAGAGTTATTAGAAGAATTAAGGAATCCTAGCAAATCACATATTGTAGACTTACCTGAAATTCTAAAGCTCACAGATGAGCAATACCGTTTTTTAAAACTTGGCTACCTCATTCATGATTTAGGGAAAATCATGGTCCCGAGATACATAATCAATAGCAACAAAAGCTTAACAGATAAAGAATTCGAAGTAATCAAAAACCACATATACAATGGCCAAAAAATTGCTCAAGAATTTAAACAAATTAACAGTGTTATCCATAACGATATCATCTTAAATCATCACGAAAAAATAGACGGCAAGGGATATCGTGGCATATCAGGAGATCAATTGTCAGACATCACAAAAATCGCAATCTTAATTGATTCATTCGATGCTATGGCATCAAACAGAACTTATGATCCATCTAAAACACGTCAAGAAATTAAAATAATTTTAAAAGAACAAGCAGGAAAACAATTTGACCAAAAATTAGTTTACTTTTTATTAAACAATAATGAAATTTTTGATAGCCTTTACAGAATAAGCGCTGGAGAAGACCATGATTGACAAAAAATGCTATAATAATAAAGAGGATAATATAATGATATTTTCAAAATCAATATTAGCATATAAAGATGGGTTCATTACATTAAATAATCTTTCTAAAAGTTTTGAGGAAAACCTTGAAAGAATATTGAACTCAAAAAATTATAATCAAGAAGATATTGATTACGCATTATATTTATTGATTGAACATTATACCACCAACGTCCACACACTTGAAGAAATTGAAAAAATAACCAGTAGTTTCAAAGAAATAACACCTCTAATAAAAAATCCAACATACAATGATCTATTAAAAGATCTTATCCTAGATGTAATAGACAATTACTTCATTATCCCAAAAAACTTAAAAATCTTTGCTAGAAATGAAGTTTATGAAACAAAAAAAATAAAAGGTGGTCATACTCACACTTTAATAAAAAGAATTGAAGCAAAACCTTCTTCAATCAGCACATTGTTTTCAAAAAAAGTACTTGGCTTTATTAAAGAAGTTGCCAAAAATCAAGATAGTAAACTAAATATATCGATAACTAGAGAAGGACTTACCACCATTATAAGCCAAGAAAAAAAACATCTACGGCAAATACCTGTCTGTCCAGGCTTAGAAGAAATTTTTAATATCTATAAAAATTTACGTGCCTTACATTCTGAAATTAATTTAAAAGAAAATACCATAAAAATATTTACTCAAAAAAACAAGTATATTATTCTACCTTTTGCAATTGAACAATAATTTTATAAAAAAATTTTATATATATTTACCTGTATAAGTAATCACTTAAAATTAATTGAAATATTTTAAAACAAACTAACGATATATTAACAGCAATAAAATTAATAACCAGTTAGGATAAACATGCTCCAGAATAAATTAATTAGTTTTGAACATATTTTAACCATGCGCGATAAGCTCGGCAATAAAACCGGCATCAGCGGCGAGCTCCACTGCCAGAGAGAACTTTTATCCAAACAAAAAAGGTTTGGGATTTTAAAACCCAAAAAAGCGGTCATTAATTTTTCTCTGGGCAATTACCTGGCGGCCCGGGAAAGATTTATTAACTTTAAGACCGAGCATCAGACCAGGATCAAAGAAATGATCGATAGCGCCAAAGAGGAAAATAAAGTATTTTTTTATCAGCCCAACATAAAATATACAGAAGAACATTATGTCATGATTGTCGGCGACAAAAACTACAATTGCCGGCAATTTCAGTTAGACGCTTTTTTGATCTCCAGCAATAAACACTTTTGGAAAATAGCACAAAAAAACGATATTTTAATTAAGCTCTTTAAAGATGGTCAGCCGCAAATATATCTTAACGGCAAACCCTACCGTCAAACATTTTTCAAAAAAGCTTTTCATGAATACAAAGATCTCAAGCAAGCCCTGCACAATTGCCTGGACCCTAAATTCGATATTACCAAAATAGACTTCAGTAAAAACAGTTTTGATAACAACGCCCAGCAGATCTTATTCATGCTCCTTTCCGATCTACACCTGGCTGATAAAACCAAAATAGATAACTTTGGC
>CAYUXF010000096.1:0-4643 GCA_964448755.1 uncultured bacterium | reverse complement strand
CCATCCATGTTATCCATTAAATTCATAGAGTTAGTTAAAGCGGTCAGCCAGAAAACAGAAAAAGCCACGTTCAGCCAGTAGTTTTCCATTAAACTGATACTGATACCAAAAAAAACAACTGTAAATGCGGCAATTAGCGCCTGAAAGAAAAGCTTTACTTTCCAGGGTATACCACCGCTGCGGTCATCCCAGTAGCCAAGTAAAACAATAAAAGTTGCACCGGCCACAACACCTTTTAAATTGAGATCGTTAGTACTTTGATAAAAAAGAGCCAAGCCGATAATAAAAGAGAGATAGATCGCCAGACCACCCAGCAAGGGAATCGCCTTTTTATGGAGCTTGCGGGCCTGCGGATTATCAACAATATTGAATTTTAGTGCCAGTTTTTGGACCAGCGGCACCATTAAAAACATAATGACTGCCGTAACAAGAACGGGCAATAAGAAAATTTCCATTTTACTTGAACCTCTTTTTTTTAGAGTTTTACTATATTATCTGAATTAATGCCTTTGGTGCCGTAAACAGCGTCAAAGATCAGATCACTGTGCTTAACGATCATTTTAAAGTCATAAGCACTGTGCGCTACAGCTACTAAAACAGCATCTACACTTTTCAAAAGTTCCGGCGTAATTTCTTGCGAGGTATATTCGGCCGGATGATCTTTCATATATAATTCATGTTCAAAATGAATTTGCGGCACAAAAGGATCGTTATAAACGATCTCTACCCCGCGCGACTGCAGCAACTTAATAAGATACATGGCGACAGAATTGCGGTAGTCATCAATATCTTTTTTAAATGCGGCACCCAAAACTAATATTTTGGCACCTTTTAAACTTTTCTGTTTTTTTTCAGCCAGCGTTTTTTCCAGACGGTCCACCGTATAATAAGGCATATTCATGTTAATATCGGCCGCCAATTCAATAAAGCGGGTAAAAAAATCATACTCGCGGGCTTTCCAGGAGAGATAAAAAGGATCAACAGGGATACAATGTCCGCCAACACCTGGCCCCGGATAGAACGGCATAAAACCAAAAGGTTTGGTCGCCGCGGCATCAACAACTTCCCAAATATCAATACCCATCCGCTCGCTCAATTTGAGCATCTCGTTGACCAGCGCAATATTGACCGCTCTAAAGGTATTTTCTAAGATCTTACACATTTCGGCAGTTTTAGGCGAAGAAACTTCATGAACTTTATCGGCAGAAATAAATAATCTAAAAAGGTCAGCACAAAGCTTGGTGGCTAGGGGCGTTGTCCCGCCGCAAACTTTCGGCGTATTGTGCGAATCAAATTTTTTATTACCGGGGTCGATCCGCTCTGGTGAAAATGCCAGATGAAAATCAACGCCGGCTTTCAGACCGGTCTTTTCTAAAATAGGCTGAACTACCTCTTCGGTTGTCCCGGGATAAGTAGTAGATTGCAGAACAATTAACTGCCCTTTTTGTAAGTTAGCTGCTACAGACTTGGCGGCCGATTCTACACATTCCAGATCTGGCGCTTTCTGCTTATTAAAAGGTGTTGGCACACAAATAAAAACAGCGTCAATTTCTTTTAATTTAGAAAAATCGGTAGTAGCGGATAATGTTTTTTTATCTTTAACTACTTTAGCCAATTTTTCGGTCGGGATATCGGGGATATAACTCACGCCGTCGTTAATAGAATTTACCTTTTTTTCAGAAAGATCAAAACCCACTGTTTTAACACCGGCATCAGAGAAGGAATGGGCCAATGGCAAACCGACATAACCCAAGCCAATAATACCTACTACTACACTTTTATCTTTAATTTTTGCCTCTATACTCACTTTTTAATTCCTTTCAACAATAATTATTATTTCCCCTCTCCCATCATCTGCCAGATAATTTTTCTGGGAGAGGGGCTAGGGGTGAGGGCTAATATTTATAAATATCACCTAGTCTGGTTTTTTTATGGGCAATTACTTTATCTAAAATTTCATCCAGTTCAACTTCCGGGTTATAGCCAATTAAGTGCTTGATCTTAGAGAGATCTGGGATCCGGCGTTCCATATCTTCAAAACCCAGCGGATAAGCCTCAGAATAAGGGATATAGACCAGCTCAGATTTACTGCCGGTCTTTTCAATTATTTTTTTAGCCAGGTCTTCCATAGAAATTTCTTTGTTGTTGCCAACATTAATGACCTGCCCTACAGCCTC
The DNA here is from genome assembly GCA_964448755.1 of uncultured bacterium. GTDB lineage: Bacteria > Margulisbacteria > Termititenacia > Termititenacales > CAYUXF01 > CAYUXF01. The sequence continues at coordinate 2,466 of CAYUXF010000096.1, read as the reverse complement.
TTTACATTCCATTAATTTCATAATGGCATTGACAACATCGCCAACAAACGTAAAACAGCGCGATTGATGTCCGTCGCCAAAAATTGTAACTTTTTCATTGCGCAACGCCTGACGGACAAAATTAGGAATGACCATTCCGTAGCGGCCGGTCTGACGCGGACCGACAGTATTAAAAAAACGGACGACAACTACCGGCAGTTTTCTTTCCTGATAATAGGCTAAGGCCATGAACTCATCGAGCGCTTTGGCATAAGCATAAGACCAGCGCGACTTTGATGTTGTACCCATAATAGTATCGTCATCTTCTTTAAAAGGAAATTTATTGCTCTTGCCGTAAACCTCTGAAGTAGAGGCCACTAAAATCTTTTTCTTGTATTTGTCGGCCAATTCCAGAACAACTTCTGTTCCTTTGATATTAGTAAACAGAGAATTGAGCGGTTTTTCTACTATGGTATAAACGCCCACCGCGGCTGCCAGATGATAACAAATATCACAATCGGCCATTAACGGGTCCAGTGCTTTTTTGTCAAGGACAGTATCCTGGACAAACTTAAAAGAAGAATTTGGTATTAAAGCTGATATATTCTCTTTACTGCCGGTAGAGAGATCATCAATGACCGTTACCTGATCCCCTTTTTTTAAATGTTCCTCTGCTAAATGACATCCAATAAAACCTGCTCCGCCGGTAATTAAAACTTTCATCTTGACCTCTGTTTCTACATTATTATTAATAATTTTAAGATAAAATTATAAGGTATAGAGCTTAACATATCAAAAATAGCGTGTAAATTGTCAAAATATTGGATGTTTTTTTAGATTATCTTTTGTTTTTGCCGTAGGATCTGATCCTGCGTATCGACATAGATCTTAATAGTCGTCGCACAGCCACCTTCTGGCAAAGAGATAATTTCAAAATCGCCGCCATTCTCACGGACAAAGATCGTCGCTTTTTGCAGACCCTCGCCATGCGAAAGGAAACCTTTTTTGATCATTTCTTGATCAGGGAAAAGATGATACCCGGCATTAATATTGGCAGTTATCTCCGCAGCCCGCTCAGCAGAGAGACCGGGGCCGTTGTCTTTAATAGTTATCTTCAAACATTGTTTGGCAGAATAAATGCTCGGCGCCGGCAGAGCTTCTAAGATTATCTCCAGCCTTTTATCGCTATTCTCTTTTAAGTTAAAATATTTCAAGGAGTTGCTAATAACGTTAACAAAATAAGACCGGAGCTTATTTTTGCTCTCAATAATAAAAAGCTCTTCCGTATTATCTGTTATTTTAAACTCTACACCGGATAGCTCATCGTTATGACTAAAATTATCAATGACTTCATTAACTACCTTTTTTATACTGAGAATTGACTTGTCTTCTTCGTGCAGCTCCTGTAAAAGAGCTTCGGCGTTGAGCTTTTCTAAAAGATCTGTACCGGCTAGGTAAAGGCGCTCTAGTGTAGAGTCACAAACTTTCAGTTTTTCTTCAAGTAAAAGTTTTTCTCCGGCTATTTTGCGTCTGGACAGATCGGCGCGGCCGGTAATAAAACTGACTTTGCTCTTAAGGTCATGATATTGACGGCGGATAACCATTTCCAGATTTGCCGAGAATCTTGCAGCTTTGCGCCGTTGAGCAATTTGCTCCATTTTAGTTTGATATTTAGAGATAAATAACTCCAGCATTTTGGCAAACATCTCCTGGTCGGCGCCGCCTAAGAGTTCCAGCTCGCCTTTTTTAATACTGCCCTTTAAATTGCGGACCATTAAAAAATAGATCTTACTATTATTAACATACAAAGGGATAAACCCCAGTTCTTTAAAAAAGAGCGGGTCTTTAACGCCGGCATACTCCGGCCTCACTTCATCTATGGCCAGCTGGTTATTGATCTCTTGCTTTAAAGCACACTCTTTTCCCAGAAAATAGGCTAGCCAGTTATTGATCCTAAACAGCAAGTGTTTCTCGCCAAACGTCACCCACTCGTGGATCTTTTTCTCAGCAAATTCATAATAATCGGGGAACTCCGCCAGTAATTTAGTGTCATCGCCGGTCAGCTCTGCTATTAAAGCCAGCAGAAATAATTTTTTAACACCATAGGGGGCAAACTCTTCATTGACATTAACCGAAGGATAATCTATTTGTCCCAGCGCTTTAATAGATAACGAGAACGGGTCGCGCTGGGCTTTAAGATAATCAAATTCATAGACCGCTATTTCTGAAAAAGAGGGAAAGGCCCTGCCGAGGCGTTCAATTAAAATAGCGGTGGCATCAAAATTGATCGAACCGTCATCCATAAAGATCTGGTCCAGTTCCGCTAAATTTTCAATAACCAGGCCATACTCCGAGAGTAACTGGTGCTCTTTGTTTAACTTTTCTTCTATATTAATTATTTTATTTAACACTTTTTATCCAGGTCTTCCTTCTAAAATAACCCCTACTCTATCGGCAAATTACTTGAATTGTTGCAGTTTATAACTA
>CAYUXF010000095.1:0-4645 GCA_964448755.1 uncultured bacterium | reverse complement strand
TGGCGGAGGAGGTAGGATTCGAACCCACGGTACCCGCGAGGGCACAACTGTTTTCAAGACAGCCGCAATCGACCACTCTGCCACTCCTCCACTAAACAAAAAAAACAAAAAACATTATTTAAAAAAAATACAAGGAGGGGAATAATAATATGGACTGACGACGGCGTCAACCTTTAAAGAAGTAAAAAAGCCCTTGGCCGGCTAATTTAATCCGCGCTGGACGGCAAAAACAAAACCGGTCAGATCGAGCTTTATTTCTAAAGTCTTATTAATAGGCTGATTCTTCTTAACAAAATCTTCTAATAAATATTTTAAAAGGAGCTCTTTTTTCATAGTCATCAATCCTCCCTTTTATAACAAATATATCGTCTAAACAAGGCCTGGTATTGCATCGATATTTTCTGTTGTATTTTGCCGCCCGCCGCCAGAGTGAATTCCAGAAGAATACAGAACCTTAACTTAATTAGCACTCGCCAATTGACAGTGCTAATACAATTTGTTAACATCTAGCTTCAAAATAACAGTTTAATTAAACGGAGGTCTTGTTTATGACAAAGAAAACAGCAGAAACAATTCAATTTAAAACCGAGGTCAGCCAGCTCTTAGACCTGGTTATCCATTCTCTTTACTCACATAAAGACATCTTTTTGCGCGAACTGATCTCTAACGCTTCCGATGCCATAGACAAAATACGCTACCAATCTTTAACCAATGCCGAGTTAGCAGAGAACGACCATAATTGGCGGATCAAACTCATTCGCGATGAAAAAAACAACACCCTGACAATTTCCGATAACGGCATCGGTATGAGCCACGATGAAATAATTAACAATATCGGTACCATTGCCCGTTCCGGCACTAAAGAATTCTTAGAAAAGATCAAAAAAAACAAAGAAAATGTCAATTTAATTGGCCAATTCGGCGTCGGATTTTACTCCTCCTTTATGGTAGCAGATAAAGTTGAAGTTCTTACTAAAGCACCTGGACAGACGGCTTACCGCTGGATCTCCGACGGTAAAAACAGCTTTGAGCTCGAAGAGGCAGATAAAAAAAGTCGCGGTACCGATGTCATTCTACATCTTAAAAAAGAATCCAAAGACTATCTTTCCGAATACGAACTGCGCAGTTTAGTAAAAAAATATTCCGACTTTGTGGAGTTCCCTATTGTCATGGACATTGAACGAGAAGAGACACCAAAAGACAAAGATGGCAATGAAATAAAAGACGCTAAACCGGAGAAAAAGATCATCGAAGAGACATTGAATTCCCGTCAGGCTATTTGGGCCAAAAACAAAAGCCAGGTCACCAAAGAAGAGTATACTGAATTTTACAAACACATTTCTCATGACTTCAATGAGCCGCTGGAAACAATTCACTACCGCGCCGAAGGGACAACGGAATTCAAAGCTCTGTTATATATCCCCGAGAAAGCCCCTTTTGATCTTTTCATGAAAGACGCCCATAAAGGGATCAACCTTTATATTAACCGCGTTTTTATTATGAATGACGCCAAAGAACTGCTGCCAGAATATCTGCGTTTTATTCGCGGCGTAGTCGATGCCAGCGACTTACCATTAAATGTTTCGCGCGAAATATTACAGCAGGATAATCAACTTGAAAAGATAAAGAAAAATATAATAAAAAAAATACTTTCTACTTTAAAAACAATGAAGGAGAAAGAATTTGATAAATACTTAAAATTCTACCAGGAATTCGGGGCCGTTTTAAAAGAAGGACTGCATTACGATTACGAAAACAAAGAAGAACTGGCTGAACTATTAATTTATCAGACAACTAAAACAGAAGCAGGAAAATATCGTTCCTTAGAAGAATACAGCAATGAAATGACCAAAGAGCAAAAAGCTATTTACTATATCCTTGCCGATGACCGCGCCGCAGCATTATCCTCTCCGCATTTAGAGCTCTTCAAAACAAAAAATTACGAGGTTATTATAATGTGCGACCCAATTGATGAGTGGGTGGTGCAGTCACTTTTTGAATACAAAAAAAAGCCGCTTAAATCTGTCGGCAAGGGAGAAGTTGATCTCGACGATAAAGAAAAAGCCAGTATTGAAGCAGCTAATAAAGAAGCGGCGGAAAAACACAAAGAATTACTGGCCTTTATTACAGAAAAGTTAACCAATGATATCAAAGAGGTCAGGTTTTCTCAGCGTTTAACCGACAGTCCGGCCTGTATTGTTTTAGATGACTACGGCATGACCAAACAGATGCAGCAGATGTATGCCGCTATGGGCCAGCCGCTGCCGCCGCAAAAAAACATTCTAGAGCTCAACGCCAAACATCCGCTCATTGCCAAGATGCAGAGTTTATTTGATCAAAATAAAAACGCCGAAGAGCTCACCGACTATATCAGCCTGATCTATGATCAGTCGCTGCTGACCGCTGGTTTCAAGATCAGCGACCCGCTGGCTTTCAGTAAACGGATCACCAAGTTAATGGTCAGCTAACAGAAAAAATACAACAGAAAATATCGATGGGTTGGACTGCAACTTTAAAAAAGAAACTGCGATATCTATTCAGAAGGAAATAGCCCGCTCCCTCCCCTCAAAAAGCTGTTTCCTTAAAAAAACAAAAAACAGACTGCCCGCTCCCTCCCCCTCAAAACGCAGTCTGTTTTTTTATTTACAGACTACTTTTTCGCAAATAACGCCATAAACAGCTATCCCCGCCAATGGCGGGGATAGCTGTAACCAAAAGTTATCTTTTTAAATAATTTTTTTAGCGGAAATTTTCAAAATTCAGGACCGCGCCAAAATCCTTGCTTTTAAGGAACTGCATGGTTTCCTGCAACGTATCTTTTTTAGGCGAAGAGACCCTGATCTTATCGTCCTGAATTTGAGTTTTAACTTTTAGACCGGCATTTTTTATTTCTTTATTGATCTCTTTGGCTTTTTCTACTTCCAGCCCCTGCTTAATGATCAATTTCTGTTTAATATTGCCGCCCAGTGCTGTTTCTGGTTCTTGATGTTCAAAAAAACCAAGCTCCACGCCGCGCTTAATAAACTTGCTCTCTAAAACACTAATAGCACTTTTTAAACGCATATCACTATCGGAGAGAATAGTTATTTCTAATTTATCTAACTTGATCTCGGTAATACTTCCTTTAAAATCGAACCGGCTGGTTATTTCTTTCATTGCCATATTGATAGCGTTCTGGACTTCATTCATATCCGCTTCAGAAACAACATCAAAAGAAAATTCTTGGGCCATCAGGTTCTCCTTTTTAAAATTAGTTTTTTAATTATTCTACGTTCGGCAATAATTTTAACAGATTATCAAAATTGATATCAATACCGAGGACACCTAATATTTTGCCCTCTGGATCAATGATCGGCGCCGAAACCGTAATACAAAGCTCGTTAACTATTTTAGAGATATAAAAATCTGAAACGGCCACCGCTTTTGTAGAAACCGCTTTTTTAAACCAATCTCTATCTAAAAAATCCATCCCCAGCACTTTATAACTGGTTTCATCTTCAGGATGCGTAATATTCTTAGTGATCTTTTTGCCATCAAGATCTACAACATAGACCAGCTTAGCAAAAGCGGCATGGGTAATAAATTTTTCCAGTACCGGCTCAATAGCGGATGGCTCCATAGTAAGCAATTCCGGGCGGGCCAAAATTTCATTAATAGTTGAAATAGCCAGCCGCTGACCGTGTTTCTTTAAGCCATTGAGATCAGAGTGGAATAGAGAAGGAATATGCTTCTTGGCCTGATGAATAAGCTCAGGTGTAGAAATACTCGACATCCGCTCATTTTTATACTCTTCCATAACCCATTCATAGACACCTTTAACTCCAGGATGATCTTTAGAGATCTGCTTATCACCTTTTAAATTAAAGTGACTATTTAACCAGAGCGCTATACCGGCAACACCGGACTTATCAGTAATTGCTACTGACAATGGTCTATTAAGCAATTTACCTGTATCAAAAATATTGTAGATACGTTCATCTTTAATGGCACCGTCAGCGTGAATACCCGCCCTGGTAGTATTAAAGAACTTGCCGACAAAAGGATAATTTTCAGAAATATGGTCACCTAACTCATCATGAAAATAGCGGGCAATTTCAGTAATAACTGTAGTATCAATACCTGACACTTCACCGCCATGCAGTGAAATATAATCCATGATCAAGCCCTCTACCGGAGAATTGCCGGTCCGTTCGCCCCAGCCAAAAAGAGTGCCATTAACAGCAGGACAGCCGTAAAGCCAGGCAGCTGTACCATTAGCTAAGACCTTATGAAAATCGTTATGACCATGCCATTCTAGTAAATGCGGCGGTACCCCGGCCTCGTTAATAAAGGCATCAAATATTTTTGGCACCGAGCGCGGTAAAGTAGCGTTAACAAAAGGCAAACCAAAACCCATAGTATCACAAGCTCGAATTTTAATTGGAATACCGGCCTCTTTAGAACGTTCCATTAGTATTTGCGAAAAAGGAATAACGAACCCCTCAAAATCGGCACGGGTAATATCCTCAAAATGACAGCGGGGAATAATTCCTTCAGCCAAAGCGGCATCAACTACCTCTAAATAATCGTTAATTATTTTCTGCCGATCACTCTTTAGCTTTAAAAAAATATGATAATCGGAAACCGAGGTTAAAATACCGGTCTC
>CAYUXF010000094.1:0-4765 GCA_964448755.1 uncultured bacterium | reverse complement strand
TACCAGATCAGCAAAAGCAAAAAAAATAACAGATCAACTGAAGATAAATAGTGTTATTGAGCTGCTGATAAAAAACACCTCTTTAAACACTTTTAACCAAAAAGTGTTTAAATTATTAAAAAAACATTCCGCGGCGGCGCAGTTGGATAAAAAAGTTAAACCGTGGTTCTTTTTCGCGTTAGCCAGCCAGGAATTTTACTCCCCCGCCCACCAAAGAGAGCACACCATCTTTCAAGGTGGGCTGTTAAAGTTATCTAAATATATTAAATACCTCCGCTCAGAGATCAACACCTCTGTCTTCGGCGAACCCTACGAGCAAAATGTAGCGCTGATCAGAACCAACGCCCTGCCGAGTTTTCTAGATCTGGCAGCGCAGTATATAACAACCTGCTGTGAGCGCAAAAGCCTCAATTACTCTCCGCGCGGCGGCTCGCTAGCCGATTTTATAGCACAAGATAATAATAAAGATTTTTTAATTGTCGTTGATCTGGACTCCGATAAATTTACACAGTGCTATGAAGAGCTGGCGCAAATTACAAAAAATAAAAATTATGAGAACGCCATTTATTTGAAGGTTAAAGGAGAGCTTTCTGCTGCACAAAAAAACAAATTGCAGGCGCTGCTGGTAACCAGCAAAAGCAATTTGCAGCTGCTGGTTGGTGAAAATTACGACCCGTTCTTACTGGGCAGTAAAAACATGCACAAAGTTACACTGCTGCATAACCAGACCGATAAGCTCCGCTACCAGCTGCTGCAAGACGGCGCTTCTATGGGCTACCGCCCAGATTTGCCCCAGGTCATAAAATATTATTTTGCAGCGGACAGACTCCCCGAGATCTTAAATTTAGACCAGAAAACCGAGGATACTATTTATACTGTCGCCAATACAAACAGCAACGCGCAGGGGCCCGACACTACCGAATATCAGCGCGATTATCAGGTGCTGCTCGATACCCAGCGCATTTTAGCTGATACGCTGGCCAAGCTTGCGCCGGCAGATCAGCTATCTCAAGAGCTGCTCCGTCTGGCCAAACAGGAGTCGGCCGCTATTAAAAAAGAACTGCAAAATATTCTGGGGCAGAGTTCGCTCCCTATCCGGCAGATCGTTGGGACATTTCACCGCAATTATTACCGGCTGCGCACGCTGTTATTATATGTTGCCCGGCTGGCGGCAGAGAACGGTCAGACCAGAAAAGCGCTGGAAGCGGAGATCGACGGACTGGGCGACAGCATGATCTTGACGACCAATTCGGGTATGGCGGCGACCAGATTGGTGGTGACAGAACTGGCCCGTTTGGTGAATAAAATATATTCAACACCGCATTACTGGGAAAGCGATTTCTTAATAGAGAACATCAGCCGTCACAACCCGCACTTCCCCGAAGTAAAAAACAAGCTGGCTGACCGGCTGCATATTATGCCGGCCGAGCTGAGCAACGCGCAGATCAAAGCGGAGCTGGCGGCACTGCTGGAGGAGAACCAGCACTGCCCGAACGGACAGCTGCTCTGCCTGGACGAGAGCATTTCGCCGTTTTTTTATACAAAAAATTTCAATTTAAAATATTTTACCGAACTGTTGCAGCGCGAAAGCTATAAGCTGGAAAACCCTGTTTATCTGGTGGTGGACAATACGGTAGATTTTGCCGCGATCAACAGCCAAACTCTTTTCCCCGGTGGAATTCCGCCAGAAAATGTTTTTTTGATCTTTACCACCAGTGTGGCAAAGCTCCATCAGCTGGGCTACGATGCGGCGACCGGCGGCGTGATCAATATTTACGCAAACCCGCGCGATCAGCAAAAGGCAGTAACCCTGGGGAAACTTTTGCAAGAAAAACGGGATCAAGAGGGGTCACAGCAATCTCTCACGGCGCTCAACTATTTGAATCTGGTTTTTTATCAGCGTTACAAAAATAATTCTATGCATAATTATCTCGATTTCATGGTCCACAAACGCCAGCGCAATACCGACGCCCTGCTGAGCTCAATTCGCAAGGCGCTCGATAAATATTTTATTTCTGACCCGCACCATGAAGGGACTTACCATTTTAAAAATAAACAAACTGGCGCTGACGAACTAGTTATTAAAGATCTGCAAAATAAGCAACACCAAACCAAAATTAAATTTCATTATGATCCGCATTCTGCCATGCATGCCTATATTGATATTCTGGAAGATGTGGAAGAGGACCATGTTTCGGGTCGGGTTTTTGAAGAGATCAAGACGCGGATCTTTCAAAAAGCGGCAGCGGCGGGTATCAATTTGGCAGACGGCACCAGCTGGGGCTTTATCTCGACCAGGCTAGACTGGTATATGCGGACAATGCGCATCGCGGTCGGGCTGGAGCACAATAAAACGCTGGCGCGGCTGGGTGAAATATTTGTGCAGGTAATTGAAGAATTAATTACCAAACCGGACGAGTTTTTATTTAATTTTGAGATCAGCAATTTAACGCCGCAATTCCTTAAAAAGAACAGCGCAGAGATCTTAGCTTTAGCCAGAGAGATCCCTTACCGCGAAGAATCTCCGCCGACAGTGGAGAGTATCTACCCCGCCAAACCGGAGATTGAAAAATATTCTTTTGTTATTAAACACGCCGGCCGGCTGGTCGGGTTTTTGACCGGTTATCCTGTCAGCGCTGCCGGCAAAAAATATTTATATTTTTCCAAAACGGCAGTGGCTAAAGATTATCGCGGCCAGAAATTATTTAAAAAAATGGCTTTAGCGGCAGCGCAGCGCGCTAAACAGCAGGGCATTAAGGAGATAGTTTTAGAGACATCTGCCAGTGAGCGGAACGAATATGTAGTGCGCACTTATGAAGCGCTGGGATTTGAGGTTTATGATCTGAGCAGTGAAATATTAGCGGACGGCTGGCCGTTATTTAAAGTAAAAATGCGCTGGAGTTTAGAAGAAGGGAAGGCCACGCCGGTAAGAAAATTTCGTTCTTTATCTAACGCGCTTTACGCGCAAATTCATGAGACTGGCGATTTAAGCCTGGCTAAGGTCTCTTTTTATGAGGCATGGCACGATGACCACCCACCCCATAAAAAGCATGAAAAGTGAATGTGCCCCGGTCAAATTTATTACCATGATTTCATCAGTTTATTAAATACACTAAATACTTCATCAAGATCAAATTTTTCCGTGATGCGTAGTACAGGCATAAGGTCTGTATTAATTTGTTGTCTGAGCAAGGCAATCTTATCCTCACTTAACCCAAAGCTATTATGAAAATTTCCCAGATAGTTTTCGGCAGATAACTTTTTGTTCAGGAGAGTTATAAAATTTTTATCATTAAACTTAAAACCTTTTTGATACAGCACCCAAAGATCGTAATAATCTCTAATGGCAACTTTTTCTCTATTAATTGCAGCCTTCATCTTCTCTGCTACAGCTTCAATATAACTTAAGGTTGGTATTGTCCCCATTGGCAATAAATTATTGTTGGTAAAGGGATCTTGGTAAACATGTTTAATCGTATTCATTATAGTTGCCTCAATTGGTTGCTGGCGTAGACCTATTTCTAGTTTTATTGATTGCGTACTGTTTGTTACAAACGAATGATAGTTAAGAAGAAAAATATATTCAGTAGACTCATTAAACCCTGTTCCTCTCGGCTCATCACTTTGTAGGCCAACCAACTTCAGGAATTCAGGCATTTTCTTTCGTATCGGCTCTATTGCTTTAGACCGTTGACTTCTCGTAGCTATTTCATCTGGGGCATACAGTGTAAAATCTAGATCTTCACTCAAGCGATGATAATCCAAGTATATTTTATTTAGCAGAGTTCCACCCTTGAAGACCAACTTATCACTCAAATGCTGATAAACTTCATTAAGTACTACTGTCAGATAATAGTCTTTCTCCAGAACACCTAGTCGAAATTGGTATTTACTAGCTATAGCAGGGAGAATATCTTTTAGTTTTGAACTATCCATTAAGTATTAAGCCCCAATCTTTATTAATTGTACCAAAACGAGTCTTTTTAAAGGGATTAAAACAATCGTATGACAATTTATTGCCAAGGCTTTTCTTGATCTTATTAAGATAGTTATCAGAACAGCCACTCTTTTCCAAAATATATCCTGCCCGTTTGCGAACAGAACCTACAGGAAATTTAACTACATAATCAATCAGTTTGGCTAAATCGATTCTTTTAAGATTATTTTTATATATCAGCTGTACTTCATCCCAAGAACTTATTGGATTAAATATCAGATCTACCAAAGTTCTTTCTTTATCGCTAACAGCAACTTGTTTACCATCAATGGTTATTTTGGTTGTTCCGTAATATTTATCAGAAGCGATCTTAATTGCTTGATAGTTCACGCCGGCAATAGTTTTGCTTAAAGACTTTTTGGTATTTAGTATAAATACTTTCTGTGATATTTGTTCTGTAAACCCCCAATAATTGTACATGGTAAAGTAACCAATATAGTAAGGGACATCCTTCATCCAAAAATCGGCTACTATAAATTCATTAGGTGTCCAGAACTGGTTAGGGGCTTTTAGGGGAACAATAAAGTATTTGCCTCGTTCTATCTGGAGCAATCTGCCTTTCTTAGTAAGCCGATCCAGCACATTAGCTGCCTTAATTGGGTCAGGATATATTTTTCTAACATAGTCTTTAGTCAAGAAAGTAACAGATTCATACTCGGCTCTAGATAATAGAGCAAGCTCATCTTTTGATATATTTTTATATGATTTTACCATTTGCGGCTATTGTATCTTATTTGCTTAATTCTTACAATATGAGAATTGAGAAAA
>CAYUXF010000093.1:0-4799 GCA_964448755.1 uncultured bacterium | reverse complement strand
TTAGTGACCCAGGTTGTACAGCAGAGCTGTTTACCACATGGTCCTAAACCGCCAAGCACTTTAGCTTCCCCGCGGTTGCTAGCTTCTTGCAGTTCAACGGGTAGCGAAAATTCTTGATAAAGCTCTTTGCCGATCTGTTTAAAGTTAGGTTTAATTTTTTTGTCGTCAAATTTTTGATAGAACAATGTCAATTTTTTTTGATTAAAGAGCAGTTCGCCGGTAATTATTTTGACTGGCAATTTTTGTTTTTTTAAAAGAGTGTTGGCCCGGTAAACATATTCGGCCTCTTTTTCTTCTATTAACTGCAGGGTCTGCAGGTCGTGTTCCGTAGCTTGTCTGACAATGTGGTTGATCTTGATCTGTTCGTGGTCGTGTTCTCTTTCACAGCCGCGCGGCAGTTTAACCGCCGTGCCGATCTCTTCGCCGCGGTTAGTTTCTACAACTATCAACTCACCTGTCTTAACATAAAAAGGGCTGTTTTTAATAGGCAAGCTTAAGATCCGGTTTTGTTTCCTTATTTTTAATCCAAAGCGATTTTTGCTAAACATAATTTCTCCTGTAACTGTATTAAAGTATATTTAAATGGTTTTTGGCAAGTTGTGGTTTTCTTTGAGCTTTAAGAACATATTTTCCAGCGCCAGCTTAACATTGATATTTCTCTGCAGTAATTGCAGGTATTCAATAATAACAGCGGCCGCGCTCAGATTGTAATTATTGCGAGCTTCCTGACCTAATAATTCTAATAAAGCGCTTATTTTTTCTTTTTCGGTACCGAGATTTTTTTTGGCGGTTATTTCATCAACTAAAAAAACGATCTCATTAAATGTTTTCTTTTTTACTTCCCGGCTAAAGGCGATAGTTGTTTCGGCTAGTGCCTGGTTTTCTAAATAAAATTCGGTGTTCTTTAAGAGTCCGCCGGAAAGGGCTGCGGCTCGCTTGATCTGTTCTTCAGGTAGAGGATAGTTTTTTTTGATTATTGTTAGCAGTGCCTCTTCCGGCAGCTGACTAAAATTAATGGTTTGACAGCGGGAGACAATGGTTTTTAATAAACGCTCGGTGCTGACTGTCTCTAAAATAAAAAAGACGTTGGCCGGCGGTTCCTCAAGTAGTTTTAAGAAACTGTTGGCCGATTCTGTAGAGAATTTTTCTGCCTGCTGAATACAGACCGTTAAATAGCGAGCTTCGTGCGGTCCAAACTGAACATATTTTTTTAGTTCCCTGATCTGCTCTATTTTAATATTTTGTCCGTCCGGTTCTAAGATATAAAAATCGACAGCTGTGCCATTCTTTATTTTTTGGCAGTTAAGGCAGTGGCCGCAAGGGGCCGGGTCGTTAGTGCAATTTAAAATACTAAAAAATAATTTAGCGGCAGTGGTTTTGCCGCATTTTTCCGGGCCGGCAAAAATATAGCCGTTGGCCACCTGGCCGGTTTTGGCTATCCCTTTTATTCTTTGCAGAGCATATTCCTGTGATAACAGTTCAACCGTCATTTTATTTTCTTGTCTGCCCCCGGCCGTTGACCAGGTATTTATAAGAAGTTATTTCCGGTAAGCCCATTGGCCCGCGGGCATGGAGTTTCTGTGTGGAGATCCCTATCTCGCAGCCAAATCCGAACTCGCCGCCGTCTGTAAAGCGGGTCGAGGCGTTGGCAATGACGCTGGAGGCGTCTACCTCACGTTGAAAATTTTTAATTATTTTTTTATTTTTGCTCAGTATCGCGTCGGTGTGTTTAGAGTTGTACTTATTGATATGTGCTATGGCCTCTTCGGCGGAAGCGACAATTTTGATCGCTATTTCCAGCGTCAGATATTCTTTAGGCCAATCGCTCTCTTTGGCTGTGATAATAGTTTTGTCATATTTTTTTGTCTGCGGGCAGCCGTGAATAACAACGCCGGCCTCTTTTAGTTTTTTTATCAGGTCAGGTAGTAACAATGGAGCTATCTCTTTGTCGATAAGAATTTTTTCCAGTGCGTTGCAGACAGAGGGACGCTGTGTTTTGGCGTTCATGATTATTTTTACCGCTTTTTTCAGTGAAGCGGTTTTTTCTACATAAATATGGCAGTTGCCGGTACCTGTTTCTATGACCGGGATCGTCGCTTCATTAACTACACGCTCTATCAGTCCGGCGCCGCCGCGCGGAATTATCAGATCAATATACTCTTTGAGCGTCAATAATGTTGAGACCAGTTTACGGTCGGTAGCTGTAATGAGCTGTAAAATATCTTCGTTCAAGCCCGCTTGTTTAATAGCGTTTCGTAAAGTTGCTACTATTACTTTATTTGATTCTATGGCGTCAGAACCGCCGCGTAAAATAACGGCAGAGCCTGCCTTAAAGCAGAGTGCTGCGGCATCGGCCGTGACATTGGGGCGCGATTCATAAATAATGCCGATCAAACCCATTGGCACAGAAACTTTTTTGATCTTTAAGCCGTTCGGTCTTTTGGTTTTCATAAGTGTTTTGCCAATCGGGTCGGGCAGTTTGGTGAGGTTAAGTATCCCGGCGGCCATTGCTTTTATTCTGGCTTCGTTTAGTTCTAGACGATCGAGCAGTGTTTTAGACATGCCGCCTTTAATGCCGCGGTCAAGATCTTTTTTATTGGCGGCAATAATTACTGTGCTGTTGACAAGCAGGGCGCCGGCCATTTTTTTTAAGACCAGATTTTTTTGCCGGTTATTTAAAGATAAAAGAGTTTGCGCGGCTGTTTTAGCCAGCTGCGCTTTTTTTACAACTTCGTTAACCATTTTTTTAACCTAATTCTTTTCTGACCTCGTTGATCTTAACATAGGCGTTCTTACAGTCCTGATAAGCGGAGATCAAAAGCTTATGCTGTTTCTCGCGGTCTTCGCTGTGTTTGTCGGCTAGCTGAATTTTTTTAGCCAGAACATTTTTAACATTTTCCTGCAGTTCGGCAAGTTCCTGATCGATCTTGTCTAAAATAGTATCAGCTTCAACGTTTTCGGTTTCTTCAATTTCTTCTTCCGGCTCTAGATAGCTCGGTTTGGGTGTAGCGGGAATATCATTTAAACCAAGGCCTTTGGAAATGTTTTCTTTTTTCTTTTTTTCTTCTATTTTTTCTTTGCCGGCATAGGCGCCTGCAATATTTTCTGCGCCTAAATTGCGTCCTATTCTGCTTAGATCAACCATTGGTTAACTCCTTTCTAAGAGCAATGTTTTTTAATGAAGAACTGTAGTATTATAAAACAATAACTATGGATTTAAAAGAAATATTGCGAAAAGTTAATAAGCCGGGCCGTTATATTGGCTGCGAAGAGGGCAGTATTGTCAAAGAGTGGGAGAAGACAGCGCTGAAAGTCTGTTTTTGTTTTCCCGATAAATATGAGATCGGCATGTCCAACAAAGGGCTGGAGATATTGTATTTTGCCGCCAATAAATTGGAGAACGTTTTAATGGAGCGGGCCTTTACGCCCGATGTCGATATGGTAGCTGTTTTAAAAGAGAATAAAATGCCTCTTTTTTCCCTGGAAAATAAAAAACCGCTCAAAGAGTTTGATGTTTTAAGTTTCTCGCTGGCGTATGAGCTCGCCTATACCAATGTTCTTTTAATGCTGGAACTTTCCGGTATCCCTTTAAATAAGAAAGAACGTGCCGATGATCTGCCGTTGATCATTGCCGGCGGGCATGGTGCTTTTAACCCCGCGCCGCTCTCCGATTTTATAGATGTTTTTATTATTGGCGAGGGTGAGGGGAGTTTTGACCGCGTTTTAGCGCTGTTGGCGCAGGCCGGTGTTACTGGTAGAGAAAAACAACTAGAAGTTTTAGAAAATTCCGGGCTCGATTTTTTATATTTTCCAGAAAAAAACAATGAAGCTAAACGTTATGTGGTTAATGATCTCGATCAGGTCCCTATGAACGAAGGAAAGCTGATACCGCTGATAGATATTGTACATAATCGCAGCAGTGTTGAAGTTATGCGCGGCTGTATACGCGGCTGTCGTTACTGTCAGGCCGGTTTTATTACCAGGCCGCTACGGCCGAAATCTAAAGAGCGGATTTTTGCTGAGGTTGAGAGTGAGCTGGCGCTTAGCGGTGACCGAGAAGTTTCACTGCTTTCGCTCTCGGTGACCGATCATCCTCAGTTGCTGGAGATAGTCAAAGAGTTTAATAGCAAATACGCAGCGAAGAATATTAATTTTTCCTTGCCTTCTATCAGGACCGATTCTGTCTCTGCTGAAATCCTCTCGGAGCTGCAGCGGGTCCGCAAGAGCACGGTGACTATTGCGCCTGAAGCCGGCACGCAGCGGATGCGCGATATTATTAATAAAAATATTTCGGAAGAACAGATAATGAAAGCTTCTAAGATCGCGCTGGATTCCGGACTACGTTCATTAAAGATGTATTTTATGCTCGGCTTGCCGGGCGAGACAGATGATGATCTGCGCGGCATTGTTGATCTGGCGGCAAAGATCCTGGAGTATAACGGTTTTCCGCGCGGCGTTACTATTACCGTCAATATTTCTACATTTATACCAAAAGCACATACCCCTTTTCAGTGGGCGGCGATGCTCAATTTAGAAGAGATCAAAGCGAAACAGAAATTGATACTGGAATATGGCAAATCATTAAAAAAGATCTCTTATCGTTTTCATCCGCCCGAAATTTCTATTTTAGAGGGGCTGCTCTCGCGTGGCGATAGGAATGTCGGCCGGGCCATTGAGGCGGCATACCGCTCTGGCTGTATGTTTGACGGCTGGCAGGAGCATTTTAGTTTAGAAAAATGGCTGAAAGCTTTTGCAGATGTAGGGCTTGATGCCAATTATTATCTTGGCGCTCGTGATAC
>CAYUXF010000092.1:1654-4839 GCA_964448755.1 uncultured bacterium | reverse complement strand
TGTGAGCGGCTATTATATTGAAGAGAGTTTTTAAATGCAAGTATGACAGCTGGATAAATTTCTTGAAATTGACTTAAAAAGCCTGGATAATAAAAGCATGCCTAAACTGCTGGTCACTGCCGATGTTCATGGTTTTTATACTCCCTGGCGCCGTGTGCTGGAAAAACTGGAGGGTGATGATATTTTGGCAGTTGCCGGGGATCTTTTTGGTAACAAGTACCCCGCCTATAGTGATCCGGATTATCAGCCGCAAAAGATTAAAGAGGATTTTGTTTCGCTATTGAATGAAAAATATTTTGTTTATGGTAATTGCGATTTGCCTAATTTTTTGCCTGGCCAGAAATATTCCTGTGAATTTTCTTTTAATAATAAAAAAATTTTTCTCTGTCATGGTGATCAAAAATATCGATATTCTGAGAACATCGAATTTTTTATCAGCGGACACACGCATATTCCTGTTTTGAAAAAAGAAAAAAGCATGATCTATTTCAATCCCGGTTCGGCTGCTAAACCAGGTATTTGGCCGCTGGGATTTTTCCCTTCCTGCGGCATTATAGAAAATGAGCGGGCGGTTATTTTAGATCTTTTAACCGGCGAGGTTGCCCAGCAGTTAGTTTTTTAAAAAATTTTCGCAAACTTTTTTTAGCTATAAATCTGGCTGCTGCTTGTTTGCCTAGTAAAAATAAACCGCCGTACCAGAGGATCTGTCCGCCAATAATAAAGGCCGGGATCAAAATTGCTTTAGCTGTCGATGAGATAAAAGTTAAGATAGGGATAATTAAAGCACCGAGCCAGCCGAGATTAGAGATAATGACCATGAAAAGGCCTGGCGACATTTTGAAAGAATGATTTTTGTTTTTTTTAGTCATGTTAGTATTTCCTGTTCTGTTCCCACTGCCAGGCTGTTTTAATGATATCTTGAATGGTGTAACGGGGCTGCCAGCCAAGGATCTTTTGTGCTTTTTTAGAGTCGGCCACTAATTGCGCCGGGTCGCCGGGGCGGCGTGCTACCTCAACTACTGTGGCTTTTTTGCCGCTGATCTTTTCGCATAATTTAATTATTTCTTTGACCGAACAGCCTTTTTGCGTCCCTAAATTAAAATGGTCTGAAGTATTTTCTTTTAACATTTTATTTAAAGCTAAAACATGGGCCTGTGCCAGATCGTTGATGTGGATATAGTCGCGGATACAAGTGCCGTCTTTGGTAGGGTAGTCGGTACCAAAAATTTTTATTTCTTTTCGCCGGCCAAGAATATTCTGCAGAACCAGCGGAATTAAATGGGTTTCCGGTTCATGTGCTTCGCCGATCTGGCCGCTGTCATCAGCACCCGCCGCGTTAAAATAACGGAGGATCATATGATTTAAATTATAGGCTTGTTGATAATCGGCCAATATTTTCTCAACCATGAGTTTAGTGCGGCCGTAAGGATTGACCGGTTTTTGCTGATGGCATTCGGTTATTCTGGCGCTGGTCGGTTCACCGAATGTTGCGCAGGTAGATGAGAAGACAAAATTTTTAATATTGAACTTTAACATAGTATCGAGCAGCGTAAGTGTTTGGGCAACATTATTTTGGTAATATTTTTGCGGATCAGTGACCGATTCGCCGACGTAGGCGTAAGCGGAAAAATGCATGACCGCTGCAATGTCATGTTTTTTAAAGATCTTATGTAGTAATTTTTTATTGCCGATATCGCCGCGGTAATAGATAGTTTTAGGCGGTAACGCTTTTAAGTGGCCGTAAATAAAATTATCAATAACGATCGGCTGATAATCAGCGGCTAAAAGCGCTCTTAAAGTGTGAGATCCGATATAGCCGGCACCGCCGGTCACCAATATTTTTTTCATTAGCCAGCTCCTATCTTTAATATCTGTAGTTTTTGGTTTGATAAATTTCTTTAGTCCAGTTTACTAGACTGACCGCTTGATGCTCGCGGCTGATCTCAATAATATTAATGCAGCAATTATCCTGTTTTATTTTCCAGAGTGAGCTAGCGGGCATGCCCGTGTAATGCATGAGAATGACACGGTTAATGCCTCCGTGTCCTACCAGTAGATAGTTCTGATCTTCAGTATGATCATAATGTCCGGACAAAAGTTTTAGTCCATCTTTTACACGTGTTTCTATTGCCTGATTAGTTTCAGCCTCCGGGATAACTGTTAGATGCGGCTGGTCAAGCCAGCTGCGGTAAAGGTCCGGGTAATCTGCCTTGATCTTTTTATAGGACATATTTTCCCAAATGCCAAAATGCCGTTCACGTAGCTGCGGGATAATATTGATCTTTTCTGGCGCCCAGCCGCTGATAATTTGGGCGGTTTCTTGCGAGCGTTTGAGATCGGTAGCAAATACCTTGGCAAAATCAATGCCGGATAAAGTTTCTTTGACGCTTTTGGCTTGTTCCCGGCCGACATGTGAAAGCGGATTATCGGTGCTGCCTTGATAGCAGCCTTCCTGGTTGGCGGCTGTTTCGCCGTGTCTGATTAAAAATAATTTAAGCAAGGGTTAAGAGCTCCTCACGGCTGATCTTTTTTTCGTAGAGCGCTTTGCCGACAATTGTGCCGTAAAGGCCGGGGATCGCTTGTAGTTTTTGGATATCGGCCAGCGAAGAAATGCCGCCCGAAGCAATTATTTTAACTTTAGTCTGCGGCACAAGCTCCTGATAAACTTTAAAATTAGGGCCCTGTAACATGCCGTCTTTACTGATATCGGTATAGATAACTTCCTGAATGCCTATTTTTTCCATTTCCTTTAAAAGCGTTAAAGCCTCTATTTTACTCGTTTCCAGCCAGCCTTCGGCAGCAACTTTGCCGTCACGGGCATCGATGCCGATAATTATTTTATCGCCGTATTTGTCTGCCAGTATGGCGGTCAGCTCACGGTCTTTTAGAGCAATCGAGCCGAGAATTATTTTGTCGATGCCAAGGTCAAGCGCCAGCTGGATATCTTTGTCTGAACGCAACCCGCCGCCCAGTTCAATAACAGCAGAGGTTGCGGCGCGGATCTTTTTAATGGTTTCAATATTAGACGGTTTTCCTTCGCGTGCGCCGTTGAGATCAACTAAGTGCAGGCGTCCAAAAGCGGACCATTCTAGGGCATATTTTTCTGGCTGCGAGCTATAAATGGTTTGTTGTTCGTAATCTCCTTTTTTTAGACGAACAACCTGACCGTTGTAAATATCGATAGC
>CAYUXF010000092.1:0-1554 GCA_964448755.1 uncultured bacterium | reverse complement strand
CCAATGTTATGGTTGGTCTGTTCGTATTTTTTTCCAGGATTGCCCAGACCAATAATTAGTTTCATGACTCAAATTGTTTTTCTACCCAGTCGGCAATTAGCGGATAGACTTCGTTTTGCAAGTTATTAACGACACCAAGGACACCCTTGTCATATAGTTTGAAAGAAACAGCTCTTCTCATTTCGCGGGAGAAAATTAAAATATCTTCGCGTGGAATAAAAATATTTTCTTCAGAAGCTATTACTAGTAAGGGCTGTTTGATATCGCGTAAAATATCTTTTTTCTTTAAAGAGAGGTTTTCCAGTGTCTTATACATGCTGTTGTAGTCAACCGAACCGCAGGCTTTTAAAAAAATATCGGCCATAAAGCGGGGCATTTTACGTAAATTGCCACCGGCAAAGGTGTGATGGACGGGGGTATCGATAACTGCCAGACAGCTGATATTATTTTGTTCTGCCGCGGCCAGCCGCAAGGCCCAGTAGCCGCCAAAGTTAAAACCCACTAAAGCGGTTTTGTTCTTTAGAATAGAGCTGTCCTGTTGAACATAATTAATTGCTTTCTGGAGCATTTTGCCGGAATCATCGTGCAGACGCCATTCCGATTCGCCGGTGCCAGGGACATCAATACTGAACGTGGCAAAACCTTTATCTAAAAAATGATCCTCCAGCCAGAACATCTCCTCTTTATTGGAGTCAATTCCGGGTAATAGAACAACTAGCGGTACTTTTTGTGTTAGTGTTGGTTTTCTTAAATAGCCGGTTATTTTTCTGGTTTCAGCTACGGTCGTAATTATTTGCGGCGGCCGTTCAATAAATTTCACAGATTGCTTAAATAACTCGCGGGCTTTTTGATCGGCCGCTATTCGCTGCGCTTCAACCGGGTAAGGGTAGGCGGCAATGCGGTAATAAACTGAAGCCTTGAGTAGCAAAAAACGGGCGTTTTCCAGATTATTTTCTTCCAGCTCTTTTTCGCCGCGTCTTTCGTAGTCTTTAGCCAGCTCGCTCCATTTAACACTCCAGTTATCGGTAGTGCGCCGCTCTTCTAATTGATGAAAAACATTGGAAACATCTATGGAGCTGGCACCGTGGGCAATAAAACGCGGCCCCATGGTATTGCCGAGCGTCTGCATATTGGTGATGCCGGTAATACCCGGGACACAGCCGGTTAACAGAAAAAGCAGAGCGGCAATAATAACTAAAATTAATTTAATTTTTTTCATAATTTTAAAAACCCAGCTGTTTTATTTATTGAGATCAAATTCTTCCAGGCGGCTTCTTAATGTATTCCTGGTGATCCCTAATATTTTGGCTATCTTGACCTGATTGCCGCTTAGTTTATCGAGCGCTTTTTCAATTAAACTTTTTTCTATTTTACCTAAAAGATCTTCTCGTTCTTTACTGCTATCCGGCAGTGCCAGCATTTTTTCTAATAACAATTCGCAGACATCATCAATGAATTCATTAAAACTTTTATTGGTCTGGAATTTTTTATCGGTCTCTTTGACAGCCAGGGCTTTTTTAGTCCCTTTGGCAAAGTAGTCGTGATCAATATGCA
>CAYUXF010000091.1:3519-4846 GCA_964448755.1 uncultured bacterium | reverse complement strand
AAAAGCGGAAAAAGTAACAGAGCTTTTTGACAGCAAAAACTTATCTTTAGACAATAAAGAAAAATTATCTGACAAAATATTAGAGAAGATCAAACAACAGCTCAAGAACGGCAATTTAGAAAGCTTAAAAGAATTGATCAATAACCCCAGCTCTAAAGCGCGTGAAATTTTAGATAACTTATTGCAAAGCGGTTCCTTGGGCAAAGATGTTATGGCCAAACTTGGCGAAGAAGAATTGATCTCGCTTCTTGATCTGCGGCCCGACAAAGCGGAGGAAATTTTAAATTTAATCCCTAAAGGGAAACTGGAAACAATGCTGGATAAAGTCGCTAAAGGCTCATCTAAGCATGCTCAGATAGAAAAAGCACTTGGCAAAAAAGCGGAGGTCTCCGCTTAACCCAAAGATATTTTTTTAGAAAAACCTTTTCTTTTGTTATAATTGACCAATGTTAACCGAAGAAGAGATCCTGCAGTTAAAACTGCACAAACTCAGTTCCGAAATTATTGAAGGGCACGATCTCAAGCGCCGCTTAAAAAAAGTCATGGAATCAATGCGCAAAATGCTCTCTTTTACCCGCGCGGTCCTTTATATTGAATGCGACGGTCTTATTGAGGTCAAAGTCGCCGTCGGCCGTTTCTCGCTGGCCGCCACTACCTTCCGCTGGCCCAAAGAAGAAATGGGCGGTGTCACCTGGGTCTTTAAGAACCGCAAACCCACTATCCAGAAAGGGCTTTGCGATCCGCGCGTAGTGCCGTATTACCCCAAAAAGAAAGCGGACTACGACGTGCTTTTTTCTATTTTTAATATGGTCCATCTTGGCGCGGGCGATATAGCGCTGGCGCCGGTCTTTTATAACGGCGCGGTTATTGGTGTCCTGGGTGCCGATAAGTTAGGGCGTTCGGTCTCTAAAGAAGACCTTAAGCATTTAGAAGAGTTTGCCGCGCAGGCCGCCTGGGCGTTTGAAAAAGCGGAGCTGGAGCAGCAGAACAAAACCTTTACGCGTGAGCTAAAAGAACTGCTAGAGAAGCGGAGCGCAGAGCTTAAAAAAACGCAGGAGAAGTTAGTGCATGCTGAGCGGTTGGCCGCCATGGGCGAGCTGGTAGCGGGTGTGGCGCACGAAATTAAGAATCCGCTGACCGGCATTAAAGGTTTTACGGAACTCTTAAAGGACGCCTATTCCAATGACCCGGAGGCGCGGCAAATTGTGAGGGGTTTGAGTTTTAGTGTTAAGCATTTACAGCAGGTGGTGGATAATTTTTTAACTTTTTCCCGCAACGCCAAAGTCAATAAGCGCAAGATCGATATTAACCAGGCGGTGCGCGACGC
>CAYUXF010000091.1:2126-3419 GCA_964448755.1 uncultured bacterium | reverse complement strand
CACGGCGGTAAAATTCTGGTCGATTCCACTCCCGGCAAAGGGACCACTTTTACACTGGTCTTTCCGCTGCCGGAAACTTCTTCCCGTTCGTAATAAAAGGCTTCTTCCTCCCCTCTCTTTACAAGAGAGGGGTAGGGGGTGAGTTAGAGGGGGTTAAATTGGGCAGGGGGTGAGTTAGCGGGCGTTAAAAATCGGTCAGCTGATTTTCAGGGCTGGCACTGTTAATAGTTTTGATAATGTAACCTGCCGCCTCTTTTTTTAACTCTTCTTTCGGCCAAAAATTATCATCTTTTTTCCGCCGTTCAAACGTGCTATTTATTTTGAGCTTATTTTTTTCCTGCCATTGCGCGGTGTTTTTTTGTAACACCTCCATAATGAACGGTGAGTAGCTGATGATCAGCGGCTGCCCGAGCGCCAAAATTGTGGAGCGCTCTAAGGTCTCTTGCGCTACGGTAGAGACAAAGGGGTTCTCTATAATGGGGACGACAATAAATAAAATAATGACAATGCCCTTTAAAAAACCCAGGAGCAGGCCGCCCAGATAATTGGCCGGCATAAAAAAAGAGTAGCGGGCCACGTCATGGAGGACCGAGCCGAGAAAGTTAATTAAAAAGTGGAGCGCCAACAAGAGAATAATAAACCCCAGCCAGCTGGCCAGCGGTTCGGGCACATTGATCTGCTGTAAAATGGCGCCGCCCAGGCTCGCCCCTTTAATGGCAATAAAGAGCGAGACGACAATGGCCACTAAACCGAAAACCGAGCGTATTAAACCGCGCCTTAATCCGTTCAATAAATTAATAGCCAGGATCAAGAGCAGCAGGAGGTCTAGCCAATTCATCCCTTGAGCGATTCCTTATAGGCCAGGAGCGCTTCTTTTACTTTGCTGTCTTTTAGCGCGACTATTTGGGCCGCTAAAATTGCGGCGTTCTGTGCGCCGTTAATAGCCACGGTGGCTACCGGCACCCCTTTGGGCATTTGGACAATAGAGAGTAGTGAGTCTAAGCCGCCGAGGTCGGAGGTTTTGATGGGCACGCCAATGACCGGCAGGGTAGTGTGTCCGGCAACGACACCTGGCAGGTGTGCCGCTTTGCCGGCGCCGGCAATGATACAATCATAGTTATTGACCGCCTCTTTGGCGAATTTTGCTACTTTTTCCGGATTCCGGTGCGCGGAAGCTACGATCATTTCGCAGGCTATTCCCAGTTGTTTGAGCATTTTTTCCGCTTCGCTCATTATTTCCATATCTGAACTGCTGCCCATAATTATTCCGATCATTGCTGATACCCTCCTGAA
>CAYUXF010000091.1:0-2026 GCA_964448755.1 uncultured bacterium | reverse complement strand
TATTCTAGCAGATTATGATGTTAAAATCTCGCCGGTATGTTGATCAGAGCAAGAAAATTAAATCAGTATCTGCCGCAGGAGCTCAAAGAGCTGGCGGTAATTTTTTTTGAGCGCGGTTTTGTCTGCTATTTAGTCGGCGGCGCCTTGCGTGACCTTTTATTGGGCAAAGATGTCAAAGACTTTGATCTGGCTACCGACGCGCTGCCGGAAAATGTTAAAGAGATCTTTGAAGATCATATAACTACCGGTGAGGCCTACGGAACAATTACTATTAAATACAAAGAGCGCCATTATGAGGTTACTACACTGCGTAAAGAGAGCGGTTATGCCGACGGTCGGCATCCCGACAAAATAGAGTTCACTAAAGATATCCAGGAAGATCTCCGCCGCCGCGATTTTACGATCAATGCGCTGGCCTATAATATTTACAATAGTGAGATGATCGACCTCTTTGAAGGTTTGGAAGATCTCAATAACCGAGTTTTGCGGACGGTTGGCGAACCGGCTCGGCGTTTTGCCGAAGACGGCCTGCGTGTTTTGCGGGCAATTCGTTTTCTGGCGCAGACCGGCTTTGCCTTAGATATTGAGACCGGCCGGGTCATTGCCGAGAAAATAAAAGATTGGCAGAAGCTGGCCTCTAAAGAGCGGCTCTTTCAGGAAATAGACAAAGCGCTGTATTTAGATCTCCCCGACTACGGTCTGGCCTCTTTGCAGTTCCCGCCAGTTAACGGCTTAGATAAACAGATCCGCTGGGCGGCGGTCATTAAAGAGCGGCCGGAAATTTTTGACTTGATCCAGGAGAAGAAAAAACGGCGCTGGATCGAACGTCTTTTAAAATATGATCTGGATATTAAAAAAGCCTCAATGGAAGTTACCGATCTCAAAGTTGACGGTATTGATATTATGGAGCTTGGTCCGCGCGGTGAAGAAGTGGGGCGGATACTCGATTGCTTGCTTGACTTAGTGATCTACAAAAAAAGTTTTAATCGCAAAGAAGAGCTGATTGAGCTGGCTAAAGATCTGCTCAGTGGCATGACAGTGGAAGATATTATCAATAACGAGATCAAAAAACAAAAACTGAGCAAGACTTCAATTATTTAAAGAACTTCTCCAAAATAGGCTCAAGCCCTCTCCAGGCTTGGAGAGAGGGGTCTCCCCCGCGTCCAGCGAGGGGAACGTTATATGGGCGTAGCCCTCAGGTGAGGCTTGGTAATGCCCTCCTCTCTGAGCTGAGCTGATGCCAACCCCCTCGGTTCGCCTCTGGCTCCCTTCGGCTCCGCTCAGGGAGCGCCACTCCCACTTGTTTAGCGCTTCCGCGCCTAAGGGAAAACCAACAGAACAAAAACAGTTGTTATTCGTTTTAACAGTATGTTGCTAAGGCCTCACAACGCAAGCGAGTATCGATTTGACCAACACATTCGGCCAAGCTGTATGCGTTGGTGGCCTCACCCCGCAAACGAGTATCCTCTTGGAACTCATTTAACCCCTCTCCAAGTCTGGAGAGGGGAGTTAGCTATTAAAACATGCTGACAAATGAATTAACTAAAAGAGCTAGGAGGCTTCGCCAGCGACAAACCCCTGCGGAGAGTATTTTCTGGGAACTGGTCAGAAATAAAAAAACAGGATACAAGGTCGTTCGGCAAAAACCCTTGCGTTTTTACATTGGCAAAAAACTGCGCTACTTTATTGCCGATTTTTATTGTCAGGAATTGAATTTAGTAATAGAGCTTGATGGCAAGATACATGACCAGCAACAAGAGTATGATGAGGCAAGAGACTATATAATTAAGCAGATGAAAATAAATGTAATTAGGATCAAAAATGAGGTAATTATCAATAATCCGACGGCCATTATTAGAAAACTTTTTCCTAAATAGGCTCAAGCCCTCTCCAGGCTTGGAGAGGGTGGCCGTAGGCCGGGTGAGGCTTGGTAATGCCCTCCTCTCTGAGCTGAGCTAAAGCCCTCAGGTGAGGCTTGCCAATGCCAACCTCTGTTGCGCGGAGCGATGTATTGAGGCTTGGTAAT
>CAYUXF010000090.1:0-4846 GCA_964448755.1 uncultured bacterium | reverse complement strand
GCCATTAATTGATCTCTCTATCTTTTTCTCTAACAGATAGTATTTTTGGTGTATCGTCTATTATTCCGTCACGCTGATTTAATACTCTTTGAATTAAATTTTTCAGATCTTGCTGGCTTTTAAGTATAAATTTATCATTATCGAAAATTGCCGACATGATATCCCCCTCTGTAGCGTAACTACGTATTAATACCCAAGTAAATCTATATATTGAATATCGTTTATTTAAGCTAAAAAAATGTATCGAAATTTTCTGATCGATCATCATTACTCACAAATCAATCAGCATGCAATATAAAATCAAAGGAGCCCGGTAACCAAATTTATTTTTTATGTTAAAATAAGTAACCATGTTCAAAAAATTCGGTATAGCTTTAGCGGTGTTATTGACACTTTTAACGGCAGAATACAGGATGGCACCAGGTGATACAATTGAAGTGGAGTTCAAGAAATTAACAGAACTCTCTTCTAAGCAAAAGATCAGCCTGGACGGCACTATCAATTTACCCTTATTAAAAATAATAAAAGTAGCCGGCCTGACGCAGGAAGAGCTGCAGACAAAACTCGATGCCGACTATAAACAATTTACCACCGGCGAAGAACCGGTAGTTTATTTAACGCCCCGCCCTATTTATATTATCTGGCGCGACCAGAAAGACGACTCGATAGAGACCAAAGTAGCCGCTACCCCCGACGAAGCGCGCGCTCTTTGCGGCAAAGACTACAAAGGCGAAATAGAACCAGGCCAGGTAATAGAGATAAACCACGGCCGTCCTTATAGCTGGTGGGGAAATAACTGGTACAAATTACTTTCGGCACTTTCTATGATAGTAGTGCTGTTAAAATAAATTAATAATGACGACGGTGCGGCAAAACTTTATTTTTTTAACACCGGCCGAAGAGAGACAATTATTAAAGAACACGCCCGATAAACGCGACTACACCATCATTAAGTTAATACTTGATACCGGCCTGATGATGCGGGAACTGCGCGAGCTCAAAATAAGCGACATAGACTTTAATAATAAAATATTAAAAGTGACAAAAACCTATACGAATAACATTACCGCTAAGGCGGCCGCTGGCCGGGAAATACCGCTCAATGACGAACTCTGTTTGGTTCTAAAAGAGTATCTGCAGCTGCGCGGTACAGCGCCGCTAGACTTTGTTTTTATTACCAGCCGCGGCCGGGCCAAGCAGTTGAGCCATTACGCCATAGAAGACATTTTAAAAAAAGCACAAGCCCGGGCCAACCTGGCCAAACGAGTTAACGCGCATAATTTACGCAACACCTTTGCGGTAAAACTCTGTCTGGAAGAGCTCCCTTTTGAGACGCTCTCTGCAGTTTTAGGCTTACACAACGGCGACAGTATTCAGCGCTATGTTAATGCCGGTAAAAATTTAAAAGAAAAAGGACTGACCGGCGCGCTTGATGTTTTAGACAAACGTTCTGCCTGGAAAAAATTTATAGACCGTCTTCATGAAGCATTGAGCAGTGACCCGCCATTGGAGAGAGCGAATAACAACAATACCACAGAAAAAAGTTCTGTTGCGGAATTAATTGGCCAGGAGACGCTGCTACGCAACATAAAAAGAGATCTTGAGCAGAACCTTTCGGTAATTATTATTGGTGAACGCGGTTCCGGCAAAAGCGCTTTACTGGAAAAGCTGACCGGCTATCGGCCTTTAAACAGCAACAGTTTAAAAGAGATCTTGCAGGAAGTTTTAAAAGACCAGGCTCTGCCGAAAGGCTTAAGCACTAACAAATTATTGGCAGCGGTACCTGCCGGCAGAATAAT
Source organism: uncultured bacterium (assembly GCA_964448755.1). Classification (GTDB taxonomy): domain Bacteria; phylum Margulisbacteria; class Termititenacia; order Termititenacales; family CAYUXF01; genus CAYUXF01. The sequence goes on along the minus strand of CAYUXF010000090.1, from coordinate 3,047 downwards.
ACCGCTGGATAACATTGATAAAATGCGGGAAAGTTCACTGGAGCTGATAAAAGAAAATTTAAAGAAGAATACTTTTATACTGACCGCCAGAAAATTGACACCAAAACTGCTTTATTTGAAAAATATGCTCGAGCTCTACCGGCTGGAAAATTTAAGTGATGAGCAGATCCGCACTATTGCCGAACAACGGCTGGCCAACACCGCGCTGGGCGGCCACCAGAAGGAAAAAGCGCTACAGAAAATAGTTTCGCTTGCTAACGGAAACCCCGGCTTATGCGACAGTATGCTAACCCGGCTGGAGAAACAGGAGCGGATCACTGACAATTATATAGCGCAGCTTTATGTCAGTGCGCCGGGCAACGAACGCAACTGGAGTATCTTGCTCTTTGTAGCTTTTTCACTGATGATCGCGCTACGTTATATAGCGCGCGGCACACAGGACACCGAGCTCTATTTGCTTTCTGGCATTAGTTACTCGTTCTTAATTTTTTGGCGCAATTCACGAAGGAGAACAAGATGATAGCGCCGACACATATATCATTTGGTTTATTTTTTAGTTTATTCATTTCTTCGCTGACCGGTTATCAGCTGGGTTTAAGTGCCGGCGGTTATTTAGCGATATTCTTGGGCAGTATATTGCCGGACATTGATACACCGCAGTCGATGATTGGCAGATGTTTTCGTCCTCTGTCGTCAAAATTGGAACGGCGTTTTGGCCACCGGACAATAACACATTCACTGCTGGGCTGGCTGACGGTCTCTTTGCTGGCGCTGCCGTTACTTATAGCCGGCAGAGAATATTTTTTATTTTTCAGCCTGGCCTATTTGTCGCATATATTACTGGACATGGCCAACATACAGGGCGTTACTTTTTTTTGGCCGGACAAAAAAAGAGACGTTTTAGGCCAGCCTGAACAACGCCTGGCTTCTGCCCAGAAAAAAGAAGCGGGGTTAACGATACTTTTTTTATGTTTAGCAATATTATCGCTGCCGCTCTCTAAATACGGCATCCGCAACTCTTTAGGCTGGCTGCTGGGCGACCACAATTCGGCCTCGGCCATAGCGATGCGCAGCAATGTAGTTAGTTATTTAGAATTTAAGGCCACAGACCAAAAAACACACGAACAGGTAACCGGCCGGGCGCGGATACTGGGGCAAGGCGACAACTGTTTTATAGTAGACTACAACGGTGTTATAACAACCGTAGGGAGCAGTAAGAAAGCGGTATTTAAAAGCTCTAGAGAGCGGATAGCCTACACCAAGACCATATTAACAATAGAGAACTTAAGAACTAATGCTACAAGCTACGATAAGCTATTGGAGAACATATCTGATGACGGTTATTTTAGCGGCACGATCTCGATACCTGAAGATCAGCTGGTAAAAATACCGCCGGAGATAGCCACTATTGAGCACGACACTAAAAAACTGACCTTATTATATGCCCGCAAGGGAGAGCTAGAGAAACTGCGGATAGAGCAAAACCCGCAGGGGCAAACGGCGCAGGCCTATACTAAATGGCAGACAGCGGAGCGAGAACTAACGCTGATAAAAAAAGAGCTGGAAAACGACGGCTTAACAGCGCTTGGCAGGGAGAAGCTGGGGATTGACCACACCAAAGATGTTAAATACCAGGCAGGGCTGGCCAAAAAGCAGGAAGCCTGGAGTGAATATCAGACGGCGTTAAAAAACGCCGAGCCCTGGTATGCAGCACTGGAAATGATCAAATAAAAAATTTTATGCTTTTTCTTCCGCTTTATTTTTAGAGAACAACACCAGTTCGATACCAGACTCATTTAAGAGCTGAACGGCCAGATCGTCGGGATAAAAACCTTTAAAAACTATTTTTTTAATGCCGGCGTTGATGATCATTTTGGTACAAATTACACAAGGCATATAACTGCAATACATGGTCGCGCCGTGGATAGGTGTGCCGTGATAGGCGGCCTGTGCAATAGCATTCTGCTCGGCATGCGAGCCGCGGCAAATTTCGTGATTTTCACCCTGCGGGATCTTCATTTCTTGACGGAGACAATGGCCGGTCTCGAGACAATTTTTTAGACCGCGCGGCGCGCCGTTATAGCCGGTAGCAAGAATATGTTTATCTTTGACGATGATAGCACCAACCTTGCGGCGCAGACAGGTAGAACGCTTGGCCACTATTTCGGTGATCTGCATAAAATAGTCGTCCCAGCTGGGACGCTCTTCGGGCAGACTACCCTCGACCTTGAACATATTGAGGGGCTCATAGCTGATATGGTTCTTTTTTATTTCACCGGACATAGCGACTGTTCCATCCATATAAATTAATAAAGTTTAAATTCAGCACAAATAGCGCCGACTTCGCTGACCACCTCGGCCTTAACATCGTCTGGCAATTTATCGCCCTGAATAGCTGAGAGAACTTTAACAATAATGGCCGCTACTTTTTGGACATCTTTTTCTTTTAACCCTCTGGTAGTTACCGCCGGTGTACCGATGCGGATGCCGCTGGTGACGAACGGCGATTCTGTTTCGAAAGGAATAGTATTTTTATTGACGGTAATGCCGATATCGTCAAGCACTCTTTCGGCAATTTTACCTGTTAAGCCTTTAGATTTAACATCGAGCAGCATTAAATGGTTATCTGTACCGCCGGAGACAATGCGGAAGCCATTATCTGTAAAAACTTTAGCCATAGCCTGAGCGTTATTGATGACCTGTTGCTGATAGGTTTTAAATTCAGGCGCCAATGCCTCTTTAAAAGAGACCGCTTTGGCGGCAATAACATGCATTAACGGACCGCCCTGAATGCCGGGGAAAACAGCTTTGTTAAAATTATATTTATCGTTAATCTCGTTAGAAGAGAGGATCATACCGCCTCTTGGTCCACGCAGAGTTTTATGTGTAGTTGTAGTTGTGACATGCGCGTAAGGAATTGGTGACGGATGAAGACCGGCCGCAACGAGCCCGGCGATATGTGCCATATCGATAAAAAGAATTGCCCCGACTTTATCGGCTATTTCGCGCATTCTTTTAAAATTAATGGTACGCGGATAAGCGGAAGC
>CAYUXF010000089.1:0-4944 GCA_964448755.1 uncultured bacterium | reverse complement strand
GGCAATATCAGTTAAGCGCAAAGAGACCGTATTTTCAGCGCCGTGACAACAGTTCTGTGGGCAGTTCTGGCAGTCGGGGAGCAGATCGTGTTCAAAATTGAGGCGCACTTTGTTTTTGTCTATTAAACGGAGATCATATTTGTAGAGGAGCCGGAGATCTTTAAAAAAATTGCGGAATTTAAAGAGCTCTTTGCCGCTGACATCGCGCCAGAGCTGTTCGACTTTATTCTGATAATTCATACTAAAATTATAGGGCTTATGGTATACTTTTTACAATTAAATAAGCGGGGGCCGTAGTGAAAAAACTATCTTATTTACTCTTCTGTTCTTTGTTTTCTCTTTTGCTGGCGGCTGAAACTACACTGGGCGGCATTTCGCTTGGCGATACCTTTGATTCCGTTATAGAAAAATATCCGCAGTACGGCAGCTGGAAAAAATTAGAGCCGGTCAGTCCGCCTTACCCGGCACATATCATGGATAAAAACCCTCTTTACTTGGCGCAGTCTAAAGATCTCGATATTATTTGTTATTTTAATGAAAATAAAAGAGTGGCGGCGGTGGTCGTCTATCTTTATGAGCGGCAGGATCATACCGTTTACGAAACTTCTGCCGGCTTGCGCACCGGTGATGGGCCGCTGGAATTGAAAATGCTTTACGGCGAACCAGCCGATATCAGCGAATATGTCTATACTGATGAGAATGAAAATAAAGTGATCAGACGCATCTATTATTACCCAGATCTTTGTATCCATTCTAGCCGCCAGATCGGCAAAAAAGAACAGCTGCCGGAAATATTGGAATCGATAGTTTTAGCCAAATATGACATTAAATATGTACTCAAAAAGAAAAATGAGGCCCAGACCCATAAGAAAAAGTAGCTGAATATGGCACACTGTTATCTGCCCGAAGTTTTTAACTATCTGCAGCAGGAGATCTCGCCGCCGCGCCCCGCTTATTTTTATGAGTTGGAGTCTTTGGCCGCAGAAAATAAGATCCCGATCATTGCGCCCGAGACCGGCGCGTTCTTAGAACTGCTAGTTAAGCTGCTCAAGCCACGCGATATTCTGGAGATTGGTACGGCGATCGGCTATTCGGCGCTCTGGCTGGCGAACTCTTTTAAAGGGCGCGGAAAAATAGAGACAGTTGAGTTCAGCAGTCCCAACGCAGTGGCAGCGGCCGCTAATTTTAAAAAATATGACCGCCGTAAAAAAATAGAACTGATCACGGGCGACGCTTTAAAAATTTTGCCGGTTTGTCGGCGCCAATACGGCTTGATCTTTGTCGACGCCGTTAAAAAAGATTACGGAAAATATTTGGCGCTCTGCCTGCCGCTTTTAAAAAAAGGCGGTGTAATTGTTTTTGACAACCTGTTTTGGCACGGGCAGGTAGTGGGTGTGGCGCAGAAAAAAGAGCGGTTTCAAAAAGCAGCCCCAGCACTGCAGCAGTTCAATCGAGAGTTCATGAACACGCCGCAGCTCAGCTCTTTAATTTTGCCGCTGGGTGATGGTGTTGGTCTTGGGATCAAAAAATGATATTTTGTATAAGCTGGGAGAATGTTAAATGATAGAGTTTTGTTCGCTGAGTTCGGGTAGTTCCGGCAACTCATCGCTTTTAAAAACAGAGAACCATAAGATCTTAATTGATGCGGGGCTCTCCTTGCGTGCCATTGAGACTGCCTTTACCTCATTGGCGCTTGATCCGGCCAATGTCGATTATCTTTTTTTAACGCACGCGCATGGCGACCATTCTAAATCTGTCTACCAGTTCGCCCTTAAATATGAAGTGCCTGTCTATATGACCAGAGAGACCTACCGCTCTTATATTAGGCGCGAGGCGCGCGCCGAAGGTGCGATAAAAATATGTTTTTTTGATGAGGATATTTTTCTGCTCGATGATCTCAAGATCAATATTTTTCGCCTGCCGCATACCGGTGTGCACTTAGACGGCAAAGATGATGCCGGCGGCAATATCGGTTTTTTATTTGAGCATTTTATGCTCGAGAAGAATATTCGGCTGGCCTATTTGACCGATCTTGGTGAAATGCCGGAGCTGCTCTACGATAAACTGGCAGGCAGCGATTTTTATTTTATTGAGTCGAATCACGATGTCGGCTGGCAGAAATCGTCACGCCGTCCGGCGCAGGTCATTGAGCGCAATTTGAGTTCTTTCGGGCATCTCTCTAACGAACAGACCGGCGGGATCCTGACACGCCTGATAACACACGAAAATGCCGCTAAGAAATGCCAGGTTATGCTGGCGCACTTGAGCAGTGACTGTAATTCGCACATTCTGGCGACTAGAACTATTAATAATATTTTAGAGAGCAACGGCATTACCGGTATTGACCTCAAAATAGCGCCAGAAAAAGCGCTGAGCGAATATGTGCGGCTGGGTTGATCACCCCGCTTAACTTTTTATGTTATAATCCCAGAACTATTTTTTGAGGAGGATTTATCAATGATCACTAAAGAGATGACAATTATGGATGCTATTCAACAGTATCCTGAAACAATACCTGTTCTGCAGGGCTATAACCTCGGCTGCCTTGGGTGTATCGCCGCTTCGGGCGAAACATTAGAGCAGGGTTTATCTGCCCACGGCCTCAATGTCGATGAGGTTGTTAATGCTATGAACGCTGCACTTAAATAATAAATTTTAAGGCGAGTTTTAACTTAGCAAATAGCGGAGCGGTTAACCACTCCGCTATTTTTTTATCCTTTTCTCAATTCATTTAACTTATTTCGTGTTTCATTATCGAGCCTGTCCGCCAGCAGCGGGTCGTTGCGTTGTTGTGAACTGAATTTTTTTTGTGTGTTCTCCGCCTGACGCCAGAACTCCTGCGCCTTGATCTGTGTGACCAGACCTTCGGTTGGCAGAATGGCGTTGTAGATCGTGTTGTCAGAACTGACCAGTGTTATTTGCGAGTGTGCGGCGAGTCCTTTGGCGATCTTCTCAATAATAGTATCCGCTGTCTTGCCATAATAGATCTCTAATTGCTCAGAATATACTTCGCTGCTGAAGGAGAGGTTGGGTCCGTCAAAAACTAAAATACCGCAGCTGTTCTCTGTGCTGCCGAGAAAGTTGAGTATTTTTTCCGTTAGCTGACAGCGTGTCTCTGTGAGATCTTCATTGAGCAGCTCTTTGAGCTGCGGCTCGGCGTAAATTAAGTTGTAACCGTCAAAGAAATAATAGTGCTTAGCCACGCTGCCGGACAACTTCGTACATTAAAAGCGCAGCGGCAACCGAGGCGTTGAGCGATGAGATTTTGCCCCGCATCGGGATACTGGCAATAAAATCGCAGTTCTCGCGGACCAAGCGCGAGAGGCCAAAACCCTCGCTGCCGATGACCAGCGCGGTCGGCGTTTTATAATCGATCTCTTTAAAATCTGAACTGCCGTCTGCTTCCAGGCCGACGATCCAGATAAATTCTTTTTTTAGTTTCTTGATCGTTTCGGTGGTGTTGGTTACGCGCGCCACCGGCAGTAAATTGATAGCGCCGGTAGATGTTTTGACTACCGTTTCGTTGACCTGTACCGATCTGTTCTTGGGGATGACAATGCCGTGAACGCCAGCCGCTTCAGCGGTCCTGGCAATGGCGCCAAAGTTGCGCGGGTCTTCCAGGCCGTCCAGAATTAAAATGAACGGCGGCTCGTTCTTTTGCGTGGCATTTTTTAGAATATCTTCAAGTTCACAATAAAGGGGCATGGCTAGATGCTTTCGCAGCAGGCGCCAATAATGTCCAGTCCTTTTTTAAGGTCGGCCAGTGAAATTGTCAGCGGCGGCACCAAACGGAGAATATCGCCGTCCGGACCGCAGTTTATTAAGAGCAGCCCTTTTTCCAGCGCCAGTTTCATTATATAGGATGTAGTTTCCTTGCTCTTGCACTGCAGGCCGATCATAAACCCAAGACCGGTTTGTTTTTTTAAGGCGTTGGGATATTTGGCTATCAGCTGATCGATAGTTTTTGTGAAAAGCTCCGTCTTTTTTGCCATCTTCGGCAGCTCTTTTTTTATAATATCAATAGTCGCTATCGCGGCCGCGCAGGAGACCAAATTGCCGGTATAGGTGCCGCCGTGTTTAGAGGTGTCCCACTGGTCAGAAATTTCCTGCTTCATGACTACAGCACCCAGCGGAAAGCCGGAGGCGATCCCCTTAGCCAGAGACATAATGTCCGGTTCAACGTTGTACCAATCGCTGGCAAACATTTTACCGGTCCGGCCAAAGCCGCTCTGGACCTCGTCAAAGATCAAATAAATATTTTTTTCAGTGCAGTACTGGCGCAGTTCCTGTAAAAATTTTTTGTCGTGCGCAACATAGCCCGCTTCGCCCTGGACCGGTTCGGTAATAATAGCGGCAATTTTGCCGTTATTTAATTTATCTATCGCCGCCAGAGAGTGGTCCGCTATAAAGGTATTGGGCATCAGTGCGCCGTAACCTTGAGAATAATAATCTTTAGATGTTGTAATGGACATAGCGCCCATGGTCCGGCCGTGGAACCCTTTTTTTAAGGCGATGATGCCATCTTTTTTAGATGTATACTTGGCCGCTTTTAATGCGCCCTCTACCGCTTCAGAACCGGACTGGGTAAAAAAGATCCGGCTGTTCTTAATAGGCACAATGCTCTGAATTTTTTCAGCGCAGGCAATGTTCGTTTCGTTATAGGTTACGCCGGCGCAGTTGTGGATCAGTTTTTTTAGTTGTTTTTCCGCCGCTTTAACTACCGCCGGATGGCAATGGCCGGTGTTGGTTACGGCAATGCCAGAGGCAAAGTCGAGATACTTTTTGCCGTTCTTAGCAAAAAGATACGAGCCACTCCCTTTAACTACCTCCAGCTGAGTGTAGTGACCGAGCACTTTAGATATGACGTTATTTCCTCTGTTAGCCAGTTCCATGCTCGAATTGTAGCACATTGCTAACCAGAGACAATATCAAAACGCCAAAAGC
>CAYUXF010000088.1:2146-4998 GCA_964448755.1 uncultured bacterium | reverse complement strand
AAACTTTTTTTACTGCCAGCTTCACGGCAAGCCTGATAGAAAATTATTTTTTTCAAATAATCAACACGCTCGGTTGTCATATTTTGACCATGGCGAGAGACATAATCATCAACAATTCTGGAAACATCTTTATATATTTGTGCCGCAGTCGTTGTTTTATCAATAGTAATTTCTCGGTTTTTTATAACAATTTCGGCCATTGTTTCTTTACGCGCCGCGTCTCTTTTTCTGGCCTCTTCGGCATAGTTCTTGTCAGAAATAGTGCCGCCGCCCTCTACTGACTGTGTAATTTTATAATCACCGGTTTTTGCATCAACTTTCACCTCATAATTTATCACTTCGCTATACATCTCTTTGGGACTGCCCTTTATATCTGGCGAAGTAAGTGTAACCGTTATTTTCCAGGCATTGTCTCCTGTCTTGTACCAGTTTTCAGAAATATGAAAATCTGTCTTTTTGCTCAATTTTCTTTTTGCAATATATTCTCTGGTCTGTTGTTCAATAGATTTATTTATTTTAGCGCCCGTTTCTAGTTGGTTTTGATCGGCAAAGCGCGGCAGATCGCCTTTAGAAGGCGAGGCAAATCTTAGCGCCTCTCTAGCCATATCTAAGTTGACAATATGCTCGGCAGTTTCTTTTGTTAAGCTTTTATAATTATCATCTCCAGCAAATTTTTCTGATAACTCTTTACTTTTACTAACCAGATCACTAACCCGAGCATTTTCTTTCATATACATCTGTTTCATTTTTTCTTCATTAAGAGACATCGAATATTGCCCTTTATATACACACAAATATTTTTCAATAACACCGCGCACCTGCTCGCGATAATTATTATTATCAGAATATTTAATAGCTCTTAACTCTGCCATCAGCGGTTTGATCTGGTCATTTTTCAAATTTAACAAGCGCAATTCACGATCAAGAATATACGGGTCTTTTACTTTTACCAGCAGCTCACTCATAGCATCAGCATAATAGTTAAGAGCAATATCATGATACTCAGCGGGGGTAGTCGCTTTATATTTCGAATACAATGGATTTGAGAGCATATTTTCCGCTGAATTTTCCAGTAACGAGCGGGATGCTCTATCGGCGATCTCTTTTAAAGCCTTATCATTTTTTTCATCTTCAAGGAATTTTTTTATTTTTTTCTCATCACCTTTTACTTTTTCCCATTCTTTTTTTAACTCTGCCTTGCGCTGAGCCTTTTCCGGCGTATCATCTTCCGCTCTCTCTAAATGCGCGGTAATATCCTCCGCCGCTACCAGATAGTGACAGTCAACGCCGGTAAACGCTCTGTCGCCGCGTTTAGCTGTCTGAATATAATCCGCCTCACGGGGAACATAGCCGAGAATAATTACCAACGGCTGTTTGGATTTCCATTTAATATTCAACCCGCGGTTAGCCCAGGTCAAACCGGTCATTTTACCTTCGCCGGCAGCCTTTTTAACAATACCATCAAGTTCATACGTAGCTTTAGTAGCGCCAATATCTTTATCAAAAAAATGTTTCACAAATTCTTCAGGAGAATTAAATTCTTTACCACCGGCGACAATTTTCTTCCCTTCTTGCCAGCCGCTCTTTTGCTTAATTTCTTCTATTAGTTCTTCGCCCAGCCTGGTAGCATCATAAAGACCCATTTTGTCCCAGGCAAACAGGACCTGCTGTTTAAATTGGATCTCGATTTTTCCATCTTTTTCAGCAAATCCGTAGGCACCATTTACCGCTTTTTGGGCAGCACTTTTTAACAGAACATCTCTTGATACATAAGTATCCATTTTTCTGTTCACAACATACGAAAATAAATATCTTTCTTTTAGACTTTTATTTAAAATTTCTTTTAAGTTTTTAGATATTGTCAGCTTAGCTATATCGGAACTCTTTACATCATCTTTCAAGACCAATCGCTTAGAACCAGGATCAACAAAAAGATGTTCAACTTTAGCGAACTCGTCTGCACCGACCAGCTTCTTTTCAATAGCTGCGTCCAAATTTCCCGCAACGATAAGTTTTTGAATTTTCTCTTGCTGTTCAGGATCTGTCATTTCAATTTTGACCATCTTCTTTTCACGGCATTCCGGGTAGGGTTCATTAACAGTTTTAATAGCATCATTCAGATCAGCAACTGTTTTTATAGAGTCGCCGGCCGCTTTGTCGATAGTAGGAAATGATTTTGACCCCTTTATACTAACCACATTCAATACTTTCTTTTTTATTTTAGCTATATATTCCAGACCAAATTCTATATTTGGTCTATTACTAAAATAAGTTCCGGTAGCACCTATGCCGTAGCGCTCATTGGCCATAATATCAAAAGCGGAAGACATCGCCAGCGTTCTGGTAAAATCCTGGCTTTCCAGTACAACTTTATCGTGACCATTAACATCAACTATCCCCAGCGCATCGCGCACCAGCATCCACTCAACAAAACCTTTTTTTAAACCAGGCGAACCTTCACCGCCGGGCGCTAGCGTGTATTTCCATAAAGGTTGCACCTTAATTTCACCTTTGAGTGGTTTTACTTCCAGCTTTCTTTTGAATGGTTGTTTCTCAAAATGAATATTTTCATCTATATGGACCTGGTTCTTTTTGCCATATTGACCGCGGGCAATTTGCGTAGCATGTAGCAAATTTTTGATCTGCGCTTTCTGCTCACTGGAGAGTTCAGCATTACCAAAAAACTTTTTAATAACTTCATCTAAAGAAACATCGTTTTTGTTCTCAGCATTAAGCCAGGCATCGAGCTCTTTAATAAAAGAGGTGTGGTCTTTGATTTTTGTCTTGTATTCATCTGCTATTTTTTCGCTAAAAGTTTTGGCATATCCTTTCTTTACTTCACTGTTATATCT
>CAYUXF010000088.1:0-2046 GCA_964448755.1 uncultured bacterium | reverse complement strand
CTATTTTTTCGCTAAAAGTTTTGGCATATCCTTTCTTTACTTCACTGTTATATCTGGCCTGAATGAGTTTTTGGAACACTTTATAATCTGTAAACCCAGAAGACAAAACATAATTAGAGTCTGGTGTAAAATATTTATCGTATTCATCCCAGTAAATACAAAGCCCTGGCGGGATCTTCTCCGGGTCCATTAATCTGGCAAACGCCGCTGTATCAATAGAAAGGATCGTCAACCGCTTATTAAAATTAACTTCGCTGGCATCTTTACTATACTCGGCATAGTCTTTAGCCAATCCACCGTACTTACTAAACAAAAAATCCAACAGTGCGTTGGCATCGCTTTTGGCCTGACGGGAAAGAGAGGCTTTTGGTGCAATGTAAGCCAATTTACACTCATCTATCAGTTTAGCGTCCATTAGATCGGCCATTAATCTAAGGCCAATAATACCATTCTCAGTTTTACCACCGCCGGCGACCAACTCAAGATTAACAAAATCTATACTCCTATTTTGCAAAAGCGCATCAAGCACCTGATAGTTAATTGACAACTGCGCGGCGTAATTGGTATGCCCCTGTGTTACATACATAGCTTTAGAATAGTTCTTCAGCATTTTTTTTACGATGCTTCTTTTTTCTTCTAACGATGTTGCCCGTTTGAGATCTTCAACATATTGTTCCGCGTTATTTTTAATTCTCTTTTTAACCACTTGCTCACCGTCTCTTTTTACTTCTTCAGCTGCCTCTTCTGGTGACAAATAAGCAGTAGCATTTTTTATAGTTTCAAGCAATTCAGGCGAAGCATCTTTACCTAAAATTTTCTCTATTTTATCCATTGTCATCCCAGGTCTGAATGCAAGGTTATTCATCTTTTCATCATCTATACCAATAAATATTTCTTTTAGTTTCTCTTTATAATTGTCAAATTTTGGAAAAATATCTTTTTTATCAATAGTATCTTTTAGATCTTCCATCATTTGTGTTTGCAATTTTCTCTCTTGCTCAATATTTTCCAGATCCTTGCCATCAACACCTTTATAGTCATACTTAACGCCAGTCTTTTTTTCTCTCTCAATATCCAGCGCCTGAAGATACGCTATTTTCTCTTTTATTGTTCCTAATTTATCTAGTTCTGCCTGAAGATTTTCCTGCATTATCTTTTTTGCTTTACTGCTAACAAGAAAAGCGCTATTGAGCTCTAACGGTGAATAAAAATAAACTTTTTCTTTCTGGCCATTGCCAAGATCAATGAATAGTTCTACGCGATGTTTATTATTAAAAAAGAGGTTAGCGGTCGGCTTTTTTATCATTTCTTTTGCAGAAGAGATAAAGTTAGCGGAGTGAATATAGCCAAAGGGAGAACTGATCAATTTATTAAATTTGCTCAAACTCCAGGCAAAAGTATCGATCATCGGGCGGGCTACAACACCCGTTTTGCGCCAGCCTTTTTTTATTCTGCCCGCTTTAGATTCACTGATCTCTTGCCATTGTTCAGGAATAGTTTTGATATCAACGTTAAAAATATCTTTTAATGATTGTTCACTTCTCAACATCTTCCCCATAACATCAAAAGCGCCGGTATTGGCTTTATATTGTTCTTTACAAAAAGACCAGTATAAAAACTTATTATAAAATCTTTGTTTGCCATTAACCTTTAGCGCGACTTGCTCATTTAACAAGTTCATCATTTCCGGACGCCCTAAGCGCGCGGCCGTTCTTGCCAGTTTTCCGGCACTTATTCTTGATAAATTAAGCGTCTTATCAAACGTATTTTTACCTATCATGACAGCTACCAAAAGATCACACATGCCGCCTACAAGATCACCGGCCATTATTTTGGCAAACCCCTCTTTTAACCAAATAGGGAAAAAGTAACGATACATCATAATTTGGCCATAAGAAGAGCCCGCCTTAGTTGCATATTTTGCAGCACCTTCGCCATCAAGCTCTGCCAAAGACATAATTACATAATAAAGCGCTTCGGCAAGTTCCGGATAAAGACTGAGATATATCTGCAAAGGGATTTGAATGTTATACCTAATTTGCATTT
>CAYUXF010000087.1:0-5076 GCA_964448755.1 uncultured bacterium | reverse complement strand
GAAATAGAACTGACCTCCGCATTTAAAAAACAATTAACTCTGTCATCTTCACCAATATTTGGGATAACCGAAAGGATTACGCCGGTATCAAGATAGGTCACCGTCTCTTTGCCATCTTGATCTGTTGAGACCAGCGGATATTTTTCACCGGCATGGATCCAGGAGTGTTCGCTATCACGGCAGATAATTTGCGGTTTAGCTAAAATTTTGGCTTTGCCATTAGCCTCCAGCCAATTTAAAACATTTTGAACATATTCGCTTTTATCAGGTTTTGTATCATCAGTATCAGTGGAAGTACCAGTATGTGTAAAACCATAAGAAAGCCCCTTTGCAATATCAAATCCCATTTTAACAATATTTGAAACATTATGTGCTTTTTTTTCTAAATCATTATCCTGAAAAGTCATACCTAATTCATATTCAAAAGAAACATTCTCTTTCAGCTCATAGATGACAACTTCAAACATCACCTGCGGCTGTATGGTGTCTACCTTATTTATAATATCGGAAACCTGTTTATGATCTTTTCCCGAAGCAATTACCATTACAGTATTGCGGTCCGGATCTACCGCATAATGCGAAGGATCAAGAAAAGAGGAAAGCACTGTTTTTATACTCTCCACCATTGTTGAAGGAGCATACTCAATAACACCCTGACCGCTCTGTTTTTTACTATATTTATAATCTACCAATAAAACATTATTGAGCTTATAGCTCTTGTAGCTGAGATCAGCTGAATTGCGACCAACAACTATTTTATATTCCTGATACTTATTATTGCCGTCCCAGATTGCCAGTGTAGTGATACCAGCTTTTTTGCCATTAATAATTATCTCACGGCCAGAATTAATTATCACGTCCGCTACCTGCGGGTCGCCAATAGCGATATTCTTTACGGTATAATCAAAGGTAATTATCTGTGAATTACTTTCAGATAAAAAATAAATATTTTCGGCAGTTGTTTCTTGACCTGTCATTCCCAAAGAAAAATCATTATTCAAAACAAGCTCATCTGTCATTTTCGTCATAGCTTCTTTTAAACCGTAAACATTCTCGGTCGCTGCCGCATTCTCAACAGTAAACAAGATCACAGCTAAAACTATTGTCATTATTATTTTTTTATTCATCTGACAGCTCCTTTACAGCTTTTTGTTCTGAATATCGGTACCTTTAATTACTTTTATATACTGCGCCGGTTCTGCCGCTCTGGCCGCCACTCTTCTAACCGGCGGCAAAAGATCGCGCTCTGCCACACCGCGGCTCTCCACAATATTCTCATCATCAACCGGCCGCAAAAGCAATTTTAAACTCCCTTTACTCTCTGCCATAATTAATTTTTCGGCATCATGCAGATCAAGAGCAAAAGTAGCTATCAAAGAGCGTTTAACCTGACCGGCTTCTTTGCTTTTAGCATCTGTCTCTATCTGCTGATCAATAGCAATGACTTTTACATTTTGCAAAATAGCGATCGTCTTATCTAAATTTTTATTATGCAGGGTACAGACCACATCTACCGCATCACCCGGCTTAATTAAACCGGCAATACTGGCTGAGGCATCCACATTAACCGCTACGGCACGTTGATCTTTTGGCACAACAAAAGAGAGCCCCAGCTTAGCGCTACGGGCACTGAGCTTATTTTTAGTTAATTGCTCGCCCGGCAGCAGCGCATAAGCGGTAACTTTACCGTAGGCTTCTTTTTCCTGATAAATAACGCCGGTTAGAACATAGTCGCGCGGGATCTTTTTTAATTCCAGCCACTCTTTATTAAGTAAAGTCCGCGCCGGAATAGCTTTTTTAGCAACACAAACCGCGATCAACTCCTGCTTATATTTCTGCGTGTTATTATTTTTGTTAATATAAAACATACTGACTAAAAAGATCACTACCGCTAACAATAAATATACTTTTAAATATTTCTTGCTGTTGTTCCCCATAATTAACCCCTGTCTTTTAATGTTAAAAGATATATACCCGTTTTTACGGTATTTTATACATCGGAATTAATTAATTTTTAGAAAAAACTTAATTACTGAACTAAAAAAGCAAAACCTTCTTCACCCATGCCCTCATACCACATACTCCACATTGAACAATCGGTAGTATCGGCATAATAAGTAGCGTACCAGAGGCCGCCGCTATAAGAGTCTGGTATCGTCAGAACATCTTCAGCCCATTCTCCTTCTCCCGCCAGTTCACCCTGCCAGGAAGAACCGGAGATAGCGTCACAAGTATAGGTAACCTGTCGATTATCGCCAATATCGGTATCAAATTTATTAATATGCATATTGGTACCCGCCGCATCGGCCGGCACATAACCGAGACAAATAGTGACGTTGCCGTCATTATTAAAACGGACCGGCAGTGAACCAACCGCCATAATTTTAGTGCCGTTATCTGGATCAAAAGTCTCACCGCCCTTGCCGGCGCGCAAACTAAAACCGTTGGCATTATAGCCAGCCTCTGTCTCCACCTGAAGCCGATAGCGACCAGCGCCATACAAATTATAATCAAACTCAAAACCATCCGGCGTATACCAGGCGTCGTTAGTTTCCGGGGCTTCCCAATAGCCGCTCCAACGGCCAGTCCTTACCCAGGTAGCAGTGTTGTCGGGATGAAACGTAGCGATCAAAACATCATCACTGTAATCTTGCGGTGTATCATCTGGCGCATACAAAGAAAAATAGGTCTCACAGTCCGTTCCGGTACTATCATAATTACCATAACTGTCGGCATCCCAAATATCAACACGCAAATTGGAGTTCCCGTCGTTATCATAATTATCCGGCACATAAAGCCAGTAACTGTAACCCTCCGGATCATAATCCGGGTTAGCCATTCCATCTTTTTCTAAAGCAGAAATAGGGTCACCAAAATGATAAGGTGAATCGGGCCCGCGGATCATTAATGTCACATCCGGAAAATCATCCCCATAATTACCGGACATATTAATACTAATTGGTACATAGGCATTGTACTGGGCTGTGGCAAAAACACTAATATCACGCTGTATTAAACCAATGATCCGGCCAAAGAAAAAATTAAACGGCGCCGTAATAGTTACTCTAAACCAGTTGGGATGATCTTCCAATGGATAAGTGGGGTTAATTTCAGCAACTACGGTTACGCCATCAACGCCATGCTCATAGCCATTTAAAGCTGTATATTCACGGGCAATTGTCTGTGACATTTCCATGATACCGGCCAATGCCGCGGCATCAGCAGCTTTCCTCATCCGCTGACGAGTAAAAGCTAGAGCGCCAATATCGACAGCAAAGCCGGCCAAAACCAAAGAAGCCAGCATGAAAAAGACCATAAAGACCAAAGCCTGGCCGTGTTTAAATTTTTTAAATTTAGAAATTGTTTTAGTTTCTTTCATAGCGCATGACCGCTCTAGCGCCAATTGTATTGGGGAGCATAATATCGGCAAAGCCGGTAATAGATGTATAGGGCAGTCCGCTGACCTCTACAGTAATAGACTTATTATTAGGGTCGGTCTCATCAAAAGAAATCGCAACACGAGAAGAGAGGCCGCTCTGTAAAACGGGGCGCAAGCCAACCGACCGCTCAACAACCAGATCATTGACGGTCCCTTCATATATATCACTATTGCCGCTCCAGTTGCCGTAAGTAACAGCGGCCCGGGCGGCATCGCGCACCGCACCATCTAAAATAAAAAGAGAATGAAAATAGATACCCCAGTCGATAATAGCGAACATAACCATTAAAAAAACGGTGACCACTAAAGCAAATTCCACAATAGCCTGGCCGCGCTTAAACACCATGAAAACCCCCGTTTAAAAGAACAACCCCGGTTAAAAACCGGGGCTCTAGCAAAAAACAAAAAATTACTGAGCGATCTCAGTAGCGGCATTATCCAATCTGGTATTGATATTAGTGCCAAGTGTTCTCACGGCTACAATAGCCACCACAACTATCAAAGCAATGATCAATGCATACTCTACTAAACCCTGTCCTGATTCATCTTTAAAAAACTTTTTTAGCATTTTCATTCAAAATCACCCCCTCGCTAAAAACTATTTAGGTTAATTTTAACAATTTTTTCCATAAAAAACAAAAAACTTATTCCAAACCTATTCATGAAGACCAATAATAATACTCTCCTGTCTAAAATCGGCCAATCCATCATTGTCATAAACGGTCAAACGGACACTATATGTGCCGGTCACTGTAAAAATATGCTGCGGCGCAGTATCGTTGCTGGTTGTGCCGTCGCCAAACTCCCAGAGATAAGAACCAATAGTCCCATCAGCATCGGAAACCACTGCACTAAAATTAACAGTAGCAGGCACGCTCTCATTTTCCAGCGGCGTCCAGTTAATAGCAGAAATTACCGGCGGCAGACCGCAGCCGATCCCGACCTTAACGCTGGCGGTCACAAACGCACCGGACGGATCGCTGACCTTTAGAACCGCTTCATAGATCTGCACCGCAGAATAAGCATGTGGCAGCGTAATTTCTCTGAGTGCGGAAAACTGGCCGCTGGCAATTATCTGGTCGCCAAAATCAAGCGAATAACTCAAAGTATCGAGCAGATCTTCATCGCTGGTCCTGGCATAAAAAGAAAGGACGGCGCCAACATCGGCAGTAACACGATCAACAGAAAACTCTGTAATTACCGGTCTTTTATTGCCGGTCAAAACCAACGGTGTAGCGGCCTCTTTAACAGCATAGAGCCCTTTATTATCATAAACTTTTAAAGAGTAAGTGAATTCACCGGCGTAAGTATAGCGGTGGGCTGGTGAAGCTAAGTTAGAAGTTGTTCCATCACCAAAATCCCAGAGATAAACAAGCTCTTCGGCACTGGTATCGCTGTCGGTAACAACCGCACTAAAGTTAATTGTCACAGGGGCATAGCCGGTCATTGGCACCGGAGTTTCCAGAGAAACAATTATTGGCGGACTGCCCGTTGAACCACCATCACTGCCCAGCGTAGTAGATGTTATTTTGCCGCAAGCGGTTAAAAATAACAGACCGATAAAACATATTAATATTTTTTTAATTGGCATAGACTTATATATGCCCATTTTTTGAGAAAATATACAGGATATTAAA
>CAYUXF010000086.1:0-5081 GCA_964448755.1 uncultured bacterium | reverse complement strand
ACCCTCCAAATAATCTAAATATCGTCCAAACAACACATTTTCTTGTATCGAAAAAATCTGTTGTATTTTACATTATAAAACACTGTTATATCAATGTTTTTATTATTTCTCGCTCATTAATAAAAATATTCAACAATTGCTGAATATCACAAAAATTTTTATTTAACGGATAATTTTTGTCTTCTTTGGGCATACAGCGAGCAGATAAACACCCTCCCAGGCAATACTCAAAACTTAAACATTTCCGGCATTCTTCCTCCGGGTTATTGTTATAAAAATAAAGCATTTTAACGCCATCGTATTCAGTTACGCCCTCGGCAAGCGAACCAATGACATTGTTAACGCCGCTGCAAATTATTAACTTGCCATCGTAACGGACAGAAATTGTCTGGTAAGGGTCTATGCAAAACTTTTGTTTATCTTTACGCGCAATATATTCATCTATAGTTTGGTCATTGATCGCCAGTGTATTAGTATAAAAGTCATGGAGTTCTTTTAAAAAAAACTGAAGCTCTTCAGGTGTGTATGTTTCAGAATAATCAAAGACCCAGCTAAAAGGGAACCCCAGTGAATTTAAAAAAATAATATTTGACTTAAAATCCTTGATATTATTTTTATTGATAGTCGCCCGCAATTTAACGCTCGCCTGTTTGGCATACAAATATGAAAGACGGCCAACAGCAGCAAAAAAAGAACCCTCACCGCGGTTAAGATCGTGACTCTCTTTTTTGCCGTCCAGAGAGACCATAAAAGAGAACCCATTGGCCAGCAAATAATCGAGCTGGGGTCTATCCGGCAACGTCAGATTGGTGGTAATACTAAATAGTAATTTTTTTTCAGGATATTTTTCTACAAACTCTTTTTTTAAACTTTCGGTGATCTCTTTTAATTTATCAAAAAAGAGCAACGGTTCCCCGCCAAAAAAAACTATTCGGATCTCCGGCGCGGCTTGATCGTGTGTCTCTAAAATAAAATTGATCAGTTTTTTGGTATTCTCCGCACTAAAAGTACCTTGCGTTGCCTTTGCTCTATCAGCTTGTTCATAGCAATATTTGCAGTGCAAGTTGCAGTCCCAGGACATGATCAACTCAAATTCTCTTAATTTATACTCTGCCGGTAATTTCATAATCTACTCTTTTCATTAAATTATTCGCCCCCTCTCTTTAAAGAGAGGGGGATGAAAGGGGGTGAGTTAAATATTAGCAAAATTTAATTTTAACAACTCTAGTCCATTTTCCTCAAAAAAGCTTTTATGTTTATCTAGCATTTTTTCAAATTTTAACACATCTTGATAATTAAGCCCCTGTTCATTGAACTCTTTATCACTCAATTTTTTGGCCGTTAAGACATCAGGCAAACAGACCCCCTTATAGCCATTTTGATAAAGTCTTAGCCAGCTTTCAAAAACATCTAATTCCGGTGCCAAATTAATGTCTGGGGCACCATAACTCAAATAAACCTCTCGGCGGTAAACAGCATTATTATTGCCCATAAAAAATTCAGGCAAAAGATTAAGAGGATAATCCATATCAAACAAGGCTAGTTCTTTCTGCTGATATTCACTAAAATATTTTAGCCAGCTATAAACAAAAGCTATCTGCTCATCATCAGATAAAACATTCACACACTTACCATAATAATCTTTATCTATATATTCATTATCACTAAGAAAAGTAATATATTGACCCTGCGCTTTTGCTAAAGCCTCATTTCTCGCCAGAGTTTCATTATTTTGTAACGAGTTTATTATTTTTATTTTATCGTTCTTAGAAAAATTAAATTCACTTTTGCCGGCATTGCCATATAAAAAGATCAACAATTCAAAATCTTGATAGCTGCCGGCTAAAACATTTTCGACCACTCTATGCGTATCAGCATTGACTTGGTCCACAGTAAAAATTATTGATAATAACCCAGCTGCATTAGCCCTAATTTTAGGTTTATTATCTTTTAGTAATTGCTGAAAATAACTTATTCTCTTTTCGAGATTATTTTTATGGTTACAAATTTCAGCAATTCTGCACTTGCCATTCTCGCCAATAACTTTAAGAACTTCATTTGATAAGCTAAGAACATGTTCTATTTTATCAGTCAGATCATTCTCTTTATTCCAGTCAAAAACAAAACCATTTTTCTCCGGCTCATTAACTATTTCTCGCTGACCACCGGAGGAAGAGATCAATACAGGGAGACCCAACGCCATTGACTCAAGAACACTGACCGGAAAATTATCATAAAAAGAGGGCAAAACTACCAGCCGGGATCTTTGCATTAAAATATAGACCAGGTCGGGCGGCACTTGATCAATAATACGGAACAACCCATCTTTATACGGCTGATAATAACTAGCTATTAAAAATTCTTTCATCCCTTTTTTTAGCTCACCCAAATAGGTGTCGGCCCCAACAATAGTCAGTGTTATTTTTTTACCTTGAGCCCAGAATTTAGCGATTTCTGCAACAAATTCTAAAACACCTTTGCGCCGCTCCAGCCGGCCGATATAGAGCAGGTCTGTTTCCGGCAATAAACTAGCCTGCTGATATTTTGCCGGCAGCTCAAAAGGCAACGGGATAACCTTAACAGGTACCGACACAAACTCTTGGATTTTTTCTGCAAGATATTGCGAAGGAGTCACGACACCATCGGCCAGACCATAAACAATTTTCTCATAAAGGCCAATCTGGAGATCTACCAAATTATATTCCGGCATATTATTAGCGACGACCAGTTCATATCTTGGACCATGCGCGTGAACAACAATGGGCACATTTTGCAAAAGTGGTTCCCCCTGTTTTTTACGTTGTAATAAGTAATAGCCCAGCGCCATGCAATCCTGAACCTCTATGATATCTGGGGAACCAGCCTGTGATATTTGGTCCATAACAACCTCGGCTAATTTATAGCTGTTTTTCAAAAATAGGTTCAAATTAGCCGGCAAAGCTTCAGTAGCTTCGCGGTAACGAACAACTCGTTTTATCTCGTCAACAATTTCTTGTGAATTCTCGTGCTCATCTCTGACAAAAATAGTAACTTCATGTCCGGCGGCCGTATACATTTGGGCGGCATTTTCAATATACCGGCCAATACCAAAGCCATAAAGCGGCGGATAGTCATTAGTTAACAGCCAAATTTTCATGACAAATTTTTCCCTCTAAAATATTTGACCATATTAAATATTTTGAGCAGCTCCACGGCGTATTTTTTTATAGTTGTTGCCGGTATTTTATTTAATAATGACTGGAAAAGAACACTAACTGCCGGATCTATATCTTTATTAAACAACGAAAAATTTTTATTATTTTTTGTCCAAATATATTCCTCAGTTAAAGTTACCCCATGATGGCCAGTCAAGACGAGCGGCAAAACAGACTCATACTCTTCATAACCAAGCGTTAATCCTTCATTATTAGCGCCATATTCAGACAGTATGGCTCTATTATATACAATACCAGGCGAAACGGTATTAGTAAAAAAGAGCCAGGGTAGTTCGGAATTTAAGCCACTAAATAAATTCGCTTGTTGATTTGAATCAGAAAAATTACCGCAAACAAAAAAAAGATTATCGTAGTTTTTTAACATATCTATAGCTTTATTGAAATAATTTTCACTAGCTAATTCTCCCGCTTCTAAAAAACAAATATACTTAGAATTTAATTTTTTACCATAATAATTTCTAATAAATGTAGCGCTCTTTTTTTCTGGGAAACCAGACATTATCACACCCGGAAAAGCCGCTTGGCCTATTTCAGATAATACTTCCAGTGTTTTATTATCAGTAACACCATTATTGACTAACAATATTTCTTTTTCAGTATAACCGGCCAATAAACAGCTACGCAGTGTTGGCAAAATATCTGCCGATTGATAATTGTTAACCGTTATAATAATGGCCAGACTATTAGAGTCTTTAGAGGAGCTATTTTTTGGACTCACCGCTTTAGTATTAACTAGAGGATATTCCTGCCGCTGAATTTTAGAACTGATCACATCATTGAAGTAAGCAAGACGATCTTTTAAATTATCAGTCCAGTTACAGATCTCTGTCACTCTTTTTCTGGCATTGTTGCCAATTTTATTTAGCTCTTCTTTGTTCAAAGAAGTGACTTTTTTTAGTTTATTTAACAGGTCATCATCTTTTTGCCAGTCAAAAAGCCAGCCGCAATTTTCTTCTGCACCAAGCAATTCAGACTGCCCGCCGCTAACAGAGGCAAGAACTGGTTTACCAGACTGCATCGCCTCAATGCAAACATAAGGAAAATTTTCATATAAAGAGGGAACAACTACTATTTTGGCATTTTCACGCAATGAACTAAGCTCTGCTGGCAAAAGTTTATTAATTAAAATTAACCGGCCATCATTGAGATATTTTTTAAAATCTTGCTTTATTTTCTCACCAAGCAAATAGCTACCCGGGGTATAGGGAGTATCCTCACCGACAACAGTTAGCGTTACTTTACTCCCCTCTTCCCATAGTCTTACCAGTTCTTTAATGAACTGATAAATACCTTTGCGCTCTTCAAGACGACCAATATATAAAAGATCTGTTTCTGTTTTTTGAACAATCGTCTTATTCTGCTGCTCTACAGGCAACGGCAACGGAATAACTTTGATATTAAGGTTCGGATATAAACTATTGATTTGTTCTTTCATAAAAGCGCTCGGAGCAATAAGGCCATCGGCAGCACAAATTGCAAATTTTTCTTTATAACCAAGATAATATTCTTGCTCTTTGAAATTAACTATTTTATTAGCTTTATTAAATTCAAAAAAAGGTGTGTGCAAATAAACTACTATTGGAATATCTTTTAAAATATTATTTTTTTCTAATTTTGTCTTTAGTAAATCATAACCCGGAGCCATAAAATCCTGCACTTCTATAATGTCCGGTTTTTTAGGATCCAGCCTTAGTCTTTTTAAAACTTCACCGGCATAATATTTTGAACAAAGCGAATGATCTTTACTTTCGCCACAAAATCTAATAATACGCAGATTTTCATTAACATTTATCTCTTCAGCCTTCTCATCCATAACAAAAACAGAAATTTTATGGCCGTTTTGCGCATATATTTCAGCTACAGCTT
>CAYUXF010000085.1:0-5125 GCA_964448755.1 uncultured bacterium | reverse complement strand
CCAATAATTTTAAAGACTTCTGTGGTTAGATCAGTCATTATTTTAAATTCAATTAACTCGCCATTACTATCTTTTATCTTAAATGTTCCAAATATTTTTGGGAAAAGATATTTAGGTGCAGAGAGCGTGACACCATCTATCTCGACTTTTGCTTTTCTATAGAAATCACCTTTGTTCTTTCCCTGCATTTCTGGGTTGATGTCTTTGGGCAGGTTACGATATGTGCTGCAGAGTTTCTGGAAGAATTCTTTTTGTTTTTCCGGTGTTTTTGAGTATGAGTAGAGCAAATAGGCTTCATTGGTAATATCTAAATAATTAATGCCAATAATTTTAAAGACTTCTGTGGTTAGATCAGTCATTATTTTAAATTCAATTAACTCGCCATTACTATCTTTTATCTTAAATGTTCCAAATATTTTTGGGAAAAGAGATTCAGGTGCAGAGAGCGTGATGCCATCTATCTCTACTTTTGCTTTTCTATAGAAATCACTTTTGTTCTTTCCCGGCATTTCTGGGTTGAGCTCTTTGGGCAGGTTACGATATGTGCTGCAGAGTTTCTGGAAGAATTCTTTTTTGTGTTCTTCTGACTGAGCGTAATAAGCCAGCAGCTCCTTAAGGTTTTTGAACTTTAATGGTTTTATCTTGTCCGTATATTTTTTTATTTTTCTGAACACAAAACCCCTCCGCGCAGCAACTGCGTTTTTCTCTATCTATATAATGCCCGGTTTTTATAGATTTATACGCGTCCCTAAAGTTAACCTACCCTTTTGCCAATAGTGTAAGAAGATTAAAAAACTTCATTAAAAGTCTCCCCTGTGCGTAGGCAAGGTGGAGTTAGAGGGGGTTAAATATACTAGCCCGGTGAGCGATTTTAGCGGTTGTGATAATAACCCTCACTGGCTTTCGCCACTCTCTCCCAAAACGATTGATATCGTTTTAGATGGGAGAGAGTTCAATTTTCGGTTAAAATAAACTATGCATTATTTAAAAAGAGGACTTTCCAGAGAATTAAGACAAACGCAAACATATGCAGAAGAGGCACTTTGGCAAGCCTTAAGAAATAGGAAATGTGGCTTTCTGAAATTTAGAAGGCAACATGTTATTGATGGTTTTATTGTGGATTTTTATTGTTCTAAATTAAAACTAGTTATAGAGATTGATGGCGGAGTTCATTTAAAACAAAAAAATTATGATACGTTTCGCCAAGAAATCATTGAAAATAAAGGATATCAATTTTTGCGTTTTAGCAATAAAGAAATTATAAACAATCTGCCAAAAGTTTTAAACCAACTTGAAAGCCTCTCCCATCCAAAGCGTTAGCAATATTCTTGGGAGAGGCTTGGCACAAGCCTGGTGAGGGCTTTCGCGTACCGCAGCCAGAACTTTTTAAAATCTACTCTTTAAAATAAAAATCGTGTAACGTTTGGATCTTTTCTAAAAGCGGCTGTCTGTTGAGTGAACTAGTTTTTATTAGATTAAGATAAAGGTCATTGAGTGAATAAAAATATTCAGACAATTCCACATAGAGATCTACCAATAAATTAAAGTTTCTTTCCGTTGCCGAGAGCAGTTGGTTAAGTAAAAAATAATTATTAATATTGTTGCTTATTAAACGGTTATTCTCTTTGGCAAAAGAAATATTCCAGCTTTCGGGGTCTATAGTGAACATAATGGGTGTAATTTGGTCGAGACTTTTTTTGACCGTATGGCAGATATCCAGCGGTTGCGGATTTAATTCAAATCTATGGTGATCAAAAATAAAAAAGCGAGCCTCTCGGTCCAACTGCATTTTTTTAATAATAAAATTTTTTAGGAGCGGATGATCTTCGCTGAGCTCATCTTCATGGTATTTAGATAAAGAGGCTTCGTCTTCCAGAAGATCAAAATGAGCGCCATAGAGCAATTCTTCGTTCCTACAGAGCCCGGACAAATTGTGGATAATAAGACCTTCCATATTTTGTATTATTTTTGTATTTATAACCATACCTTGTTTGTTTCGTTACTATAAAAAAAAATTTTCAAAAACTTTCAAAACAATTTTTTTAAATATTGTCTGGTCAGGGATTTTTTGTTTTTAATGATCTCTTCCGGTGTCCCCGTAGCGATAATTTCGCCGCCTTTTTCGCCCCCTTCGGGCCCGAGGTCAATCACATGGTCGGCCGATTTTACGACATCTAAATTGTGTTCAATTACCAGGACGGTATTGCCGTAATCGGTCAGGCGGTTCAGGACATTAAGCAGATTGTTGATATCGTCAAAGTGCAGGCCGGTCGTCGGTTCGTCGAGAATATAAAGTGTTTTGCCTGTCGCTCTTTTTGAGAGCTCTGCCGCCAGTTTAATGCGCTGAGCTTCGCCGCCCGAGAGCGTGGTCGCCGACTGACCAAGATGAATGTAGTCGAGGCCGACCTCTTTGAGCAGGCTGAGTTTTTTTTCAATGGCGGGAATATTTTTGAACAGCTCATGGGCATCCGCTACTGTCATGTCTAAAACATCAGCTATAGTGTGCCCTTTGTATTTAACTTCCAGTGTTTCTTTGTTATACCGCGCCCCTTTACAGACATCACAGGGGATATAAACATCGGGGAGAAAGTGCATCTCTATTTTTACCAGACCGTCGCCCTCGCACGCTTCGCAGCGTCCGCCGCGGATATTAAAAGAAAATCTACCCGGCTTATAACCGCGGATTTTAGCTTCCGGCAGCTGAGAAAAGAGCTCGCGAATATGCGTGAACATCCCCGTATATGTCGCGGGGTTAGAGCGCGGTGTTCGGCCAATAGGGTCCTGATCGATGACAATGACCTTGTCGATATTTTCTGTGCCGCTGATGCCGCTATATTTAATGTTCTCTATGTGTGAGCCGTAAAGCGTGTTCATTAAAACAGGGTAGAGTGTATCGCTGATGAGCGTTGATTTGCCGGAACCGGAAACGCCGGTAACACAGATCAGTTTGCCGAGAGGGAGATCGAGCGTGATATTTTTTAAATTATGTTCACCGGCGCCGCTGAGTATTAAATTTTTCCCGTTGCCTGCGCGCCGTTCTTTGGGAATACCGATCTTTTTTTTGCCTGTCAAATACTGGCCGGTCAAAGAGGCCGGGTTTTTTTTGATCTCTTCAACGGTCCCTGCTGCGGTTATTTTGCCGCCGTATTTGCCGGCGCCGGGACCCATGTCTATAACGTGATCGGCGCTGGTGATCGTCTCTTCGTCGTGTTCGACAACGATCAAGGTGTTGCCCAGCGAGCGCAAATGTTTGAGAGTCTCTATTAACCGTTCGTTATCGCGCTGATGCAGACCAATGGAAGGTTCATCTAAAACATAGAGAACACCGACCAGCCCTGACCCTATTTGTGTGGCTAAGCGAATGCGCTGCGATTCGCCGCCCGAGAGGGTGGCAGAAGAGCGGCTGAGTGAAAGATACTCTAACCCGACATTGGCTAAAAAAGAGAGCCGGGCGTTGATCTCTTTGAGTATCTGTTCGGCGATCTGCTGCTCTTTTTTGTTGAGAACAAGCTCTTTAAAAAAGAGGAGCAGATTATTGATAGAGAGCTCGGTCAGTTCAATAATATTTTTTTTATTAATAGTGACGGCCAGTGCCGCCGGGTTGAGCTTTTTGCCGTGACAGCTCGGACATCTTCTGACCGACTGGTAGCCGGCCATCTCTTCGCGCCGGTATTCTGAGTCTGTCTGCTGATAGAGCCGGTCCAGTTGGTTGATGACCCCTTCAAAGCCGCCGCTCCATTGATAATGGCTGTCGCCGCGCCGGGAAGTGTACTCGTAATCGATTTTTTCGTTCGTGCCGTAGAGAATAATGTTTTTGATCTTGGCCGGCAGATCTTTAAAAGGTGTATGAAGATCAAATTTTAATTTTTGTGACAGCGCTTGTAATTTCTGGCCGGTAAAACCGAACATTTGGGTGCGCCACGGTTCTACCGCTCCGTCTTGTAACGAGAGTGTCTGGTCGGGGATGATCTTGGCCGGATCGAACTCGTATTTATCGCCCAGCCCTTTACATTCAGGACAGGCGCCGAATGGATTATTAAAAGAGAAGGTGCGAGGCAGTATTTCCGGCAGAGAGATATCGCAGAAAGGGCAGGCCAGAAGATCGGAGTAAAGTTCAGGCTGTTCTGTTTTGTCGCCAACTTTTAAGACAGTAACCTGGTGTTCACCTTCCTGCAGGCCGATCTCTATTGATTCTGCCAGACGCTGCCGATTCTCTTTTTTGACAGTTATCCGGTCAATGATCACCTCGATAGTGTGTTTAATATTCTTTTTTAAAGGGATCTTATCCTCCAGCAGATAGATCTCGCTGTCGACCCTGACACGTGAGTAGCCTTTCTTTTTAAGTTTTTCAAAAAGATGCTGATATTCCCCTTTGCGCCCTTTGACGAGCGGTGCCATGACCATTATTTTAGTGTCAGGCGGATAATTGAGTATTTTTTCGACGATCTCGTCGACGCTCTGCTTGGCAACTGTTCTGCCGCATTGCGGACAGTGCGGTGTCCCTACATGGGCGTAGAGGAGGCGGAGATAGTCGTAAATTTCTGTGACGGTGCCGACTGTTGAGCGCGGGTTCTTTGATCTGCTCTTTTGATCGATAGAAATAGCGGGTGAAAGACCGCTAATATAGTCGACATCCGGTTTGTGCATTTGACCTAAGAACTGCCGGGCGTAAGAGGAGAGCGATTCTATATAGCGGCGCTGTCCTTCAGCATAAATGGTATCAAAAGCCAGCGAGGATTTGCCGGAACCGGAGAGGCCGGTAATGACAACCAGTTGATCGCGCGGTATCTCGACATCGATATTCTGTAAATTGTGTTCGCGGGCGCCTTTAATTGTGATCTTGTTCTCTATCATAAATATATTTTACACTATTTCCTTAAAGATGAGCGCTATTCTACTGAAATAACGTTCAGGTAGCAACGATTTATTTTTATTGCAATTAATGGCTGGCAATTTGACCGAGATGGTTAAAAAAAATTTTGAAAAAAACAATTAAAAAATTCGATCTATTTTAGTATATTAATTGCATATAGCTATGGAGAAATAATATTGCAGAAGAAATCGTTTGCGGAAAATGGTAAAGATATAAAACATTCCAAGACCCCACTGGAGTTATTTGCTCTAT
>CAYUXF010000084.1:0-5359 GCA_964448755.1 uncultured bacterium | reverse complement strand
CGCGCACCGCTTTAACAGTAACCGCAGGATCTTTAAATTGGATCAAAACAGAATTGCCGCCGACAAAATCGATCCCTTTATTCAAACCTTTAACCGTCAGCGAAACCAGACCGGCAATTATCACCAACAAAGAAACAGTCAGCCAGATTTTCCATTTACCTATAAAATCCATTATTAGATACTCCCCTCTATTTTATTCAGCTTACCGAGCTTCTCTACACTTCTTTTTAAAAAACCAAGTTCATAAATATTCTTTAAAAGGTGTTTGGTTATAAAAACCGCAGTGAACATTGAAACTACAATACCTATGATCAATGTCACGGCAAAACCTTTAATGGAACCGGTGCCCAGCCAAAAAAGAACAAAAGCGGAGATGATCGTAGTCAAATTAGCATCAACAATTGTATGGACCGCATTATTAAAAGCGGCATCAATAGCGTTCTTAATTGTCCGACCCAAACGCAGTTCTTCTTTTAACCGTTCAAAAATAATTACATTGGCATCGACTGCCATACCGATAGTTAAGATCAAACCGGCAATACCAGGTAAAGTTAAAACAGCATCGATCAACGATAGGACTGCCAGATCAAAAATACAGTAAAAAATAAGCGCCAGGACAGCGACCCAGCCGTTAACACCATAGTATATGATCATAAATAAGGCGACCAACGCAAAACCAATTAACGCCGCAACTTTAGACTTGGCAATAGAATCGGCACCGAGCGACGGCCCAATAATTTGATTTTCAACAATCTCTACCGGTACCGGCAGAGAACCCGCTTTTAACTTAATAACCATATCGGTCATTTCACTAATAGTAAAACGGCCAGAAATTTGCGCTCTACCGCCCGAAATAGCTTCATTGACATTGGGCGCCGAAACTATTTTTCCGTCCAGCAAAATAGCCAGCGGCCGGCCAATTAAACGCAAAGTAGCAGCATAGAATTTCTTTGAACCTTCCGGTGTAAATTCCAGCGAAACGATCGGCTGGCCATATTCATTAGTGCCCGGTCCGGCCCATTTGAGATCATTGCCGGTAATAACAGTTTTGCGCAGAATAATAAAACGCTCCTGTATTACATTGCCGCGATCGTCATAATATTTCACGCTCTCTAATTTGCCGTCCGTTCCCAAATAGTCGCGCTGTTCTTTTTCGGTCAAAACCGAAAGATCGCCAGGGGCCCACTCCGCTTCTTTAAACTCCAGCAAAGCAGTCTCGCCGATCATGGCAATAGCCCGCGCCTGATCTTTGATACCAGGCAGTTCAATGACGATCTGCCGTTCACCTTTACGTGTAATGATCGGTTCAGCTACACCCAGTGAATCAATTCTGTTCCGGATAACCTCTAACGCGCCCAGCACGGCATCATTATTGACCTTGATCTCGTCAGTATCTTTAGCCTCTACGACCAGCCGCATACCGCCACGCAGATCTAAACCTAAATTTAGCGGCTTTTGCCAAATGATCAAACCGGCCGCCACTACAAGTAAAAAGATACCTGTCATGATCAATTTATTAGTTTTAACTGACATACTAAATCTCCTTCAATAGTCTATTTCTGTTACTGAATTAAAATTAAAAAGGCTAGCGCTCAAATCTCCCCCGCCAGGATGCCCTCCCTAATTTTAGCTACCAAGTTTATCAAAAAATTAATATTATGAATAGTCATTAAAACAATTGCTAAAATTTCTTTAGAACGGGCTAAGTGACTAATATAAGCTCTGGTAAAATTACGGCAGGTATAGCAGGAACAGCCCTCTACCAGCGGCGAAAGATCTTCCTTATATTGAGCGTTAAGTAAGTTAAGTTCGCCAACTGGCGAAAAAACCGTATTATGACGTGCTAACCTGGTTGGTAAAACAGCATCAAACATATCAACACCGTAGCGGATACATTTCTCTAAATTTTCCGGCATCCCAACACCCATTAAATAGCGCGGTTTATTTTCCGGCAGCAACGGCGCCGTGTATTCGGTTATCCGGTAAAGATCTTCACGGCTCTCGCCAACGGAAACACCGCCAATAGAGTAACCGGGAAAATCGAGAGCTACTAACTCTGCCGCCGAACGGGCCCGCAGATCCTCGAACATTCCGCCCTGCACAATACCAAAAAGAGCCTGCCTGGTATCAGCCGTACCCGCTTTTTTAAAATGGACTAATGAACGTTGAGCCCAAAGCGTAGTTATCGCCAGTGCTTTTTCTACATCTTTTTTAGCGGCATCGTGCTCAATACACCAGTCAAGCGGCATCATAATATCGGAACCAATTGTCCGCTGAATATCAACGACCAATTCTGGTGTCAGTTTATGTTTGATACCGCCGTCCAAAGGAGAGGTAAATTCCACACCGGAATCATTTATTTTACGAAGTTTAGAGAGCGAAAAAACCTGAAAACCGCCGGAATCGGTCAAAAGAGGTTTATCCCAGCACATAAAATTATGCAGACCACCCGCTTTTTTTATAACATCCATTCCCGGACGCAAAAAAAGATGGTAGGTATTGGCTAAAATTATCTGAGCTCCCTGGTCGGCCACTTGCTGTGGCGTCAAAGATTTGATCGTACCGAGGGTTCCCACCGGCATAAAAACAGGTGTTTGGATCTCGCCATGTGCAGTAATTATTTTACCAGCCCGAGCCTTTGAACGGCTCGATTTTTTAATGACCTCAAATTTCATCGCCGGATTATAGCATAATTGCATTTTAAGAGCTTATACGCTAGAATTTGCACTCTGTCTTTGGCAGAAAATTAACAACTTATTATATTTTTGGGCATTATTGCCGTAATTTAGAGTGTTAATGAACAATTTAAGGAGGATTTTTTATGTCATTAGAAGAACTGGGAACCACCGGTTTCGAGGGTACCAAACTTGACGCCTTTACACCGGAAGAAAACGATACTATCACTAAAGAAACGGTCTCTGGCACAGATCTAGGCTCATTGACCGGCGGAAAACTCAAAGGAACAGCACTGGGCAACAGCACTGAGTTAGAAAAAGAGTTAACCAAAACAGCTGATACCCCTGCACAAACTATTAAAGAGCCTAATATAATAGAAAAAAAAGAATCAGTTAAATCATCAATAGTCAAAGATCTTAATACCGATCCTGAATTAGACGCTCTTTATAACAGTATCAAGGATTACACTGTCGGCGATAACGTCACCGGCTACATCACTAAAATTCAGGATGGCACAATTTTTGTTGACATTGGCTATAAAGCAGAAGGGATCATTGACCCGGATGAATTGAGCGCCACCAAAAAAGCGCACGGCGCCGAATTTAAAGTTGGCGATAAAATAACCGCCAAAATAACCAAACTGGAAAACAAAGCCGGCAACCCGGTCCTTTCTAAAAGAAGTGCCGACTACGAAATTGCCTGGACAACTTTACAACAAGCTAGCACAACCGGCGAAGAGATCAATGTTGAAGTAAAAAGAGTTGTTGATGGCGGCTTGCAGTGCGATTACATGGATTTTATCCGCTGCTTTATTCCACATTCACAGATCGACAAAAATGATATCAAAAATCTGGAAAGCTTTAACAATAAAGTTATCAGCGCCAAAGTATTAAAAGTTGACCGGAAAAGAAAAAGAATTGTTCTATCATTAAAAAAAGCACAAAAAAGCGGTCAAAGCCAGGCGCAAGCTGAAGCATTAGAAAAAATAAAGCCCGGTCAGATCCTCAAAGGGAAAGTAACTACCATTAAATCTTATGGCGCCTTTGTTAATCTCGGGGAAGTAGACGGCCTGGTCCATATTTCCGAGCTCTCCTGGTCACGCGTTGATAACGTTGAGGAAGTATTAAAAGAAGGTCAAGAAACTGAAGTTTTTGTCATTAATGTTGATAAAGAGACCGGCAAAATATCGCTGGGCTTAAAACAATTAACTAAAGACCCCTGGCTGGAAATAGAAAACTCTTACAAGGTTGGAGATAAAGTTAAAGCGGTCATCACAAGATTAATGCAGTTTGGCGCTTTTGCTTCTATTGATAATAAAGTAGAAGGCTTAATTCACATTACCGAACTTGCCGATACACCTGTTAAATATCCGGAAGATGCTGTTAAAGTTGGTCAAGAAGTAGAAGCAACAATAATTAGACTCGATTTAGAGACTAAAAAATTGGCGCTCTCACTGAAAAAAGAAAGACAGAACGAAGAAGAATTAAAAAGCTACAGCACCAGCGATAAAAAAGCAGAACCGGAAACTGCCGTTCAAGATTAACAATTAAAGTCCCATAAATTTTATTTTATGGGACTTTAATAAAGCTCTTTTCTCTGGAGAAAATATAAATGTCAAAAAAAATACCGTTAGTGGCAATTGTCGGCAGACCTAATGTCGGCAAATCATCGCTGGTCAATCGCTTTATCAGCAAAAGGGAAGCTATCGTCCATAATACGCCAGGCGTTACCCGCGACCGCAAGTATTTTGACTGCAGTTGGAATAACGTCAGTTTTAAACTGATCGATACCGGCGGCATTTATACAGAACAGACAAAGAATAAAGACCTCTCTTTCCAAAAAGAGATCGAAGAGCAGGTCAATATCGCTCTAGCAGAAGCTGACCTGATCCTTTTTGTTGTTGATGTTAAAGACGGACTACATCCAATAGATAAAGAGATCTCGCGTAAATTATTAAAAAATAATATTCCGGTTTTTCTGGTTATTAATAAAGTAGATACCATTGAAAAAATTAACGAGACCATGGAATTTTACAGCCTTGGTTTAAAAAAACAGTTTGCTGTTTCTGCCCAACACAGTTTAAACGTTGCCGAACTGCTCGACGAAATAACCGCCGCCCTGCCCCAGGCGCCCCGCACTATTGAAAAAGAAGATGAACCGCCTATCAAAATAGCAATTGTCGGCCGGCCCAATGCCGGAAAATCTTCGCTCTTAAACACTCTGCTTGGCAAAGAGCGGGCACTGGTCTCGCCAACTGCCGGCACCACCAGAGACTCCATTAATGAAACACTAAAATACAACAATATCCAGTTCACTTTTATTGATACCGCCGGCATCAGAAAAAAAGCTAAAGTTAATGATGATATTGAATATTACTCGGTTAAAAGAGCTATCAGCGCCATAGAAGAATGTGATATCGCCATCCTCCTAATTGACGCCACCAGAATGGTCGAGGAACAAGATCAGAAGATCGCCAGCATTATTCAGGAAAATAACAAAGCTTGTTTAATTGTCATCAATAAATGGGATATTATCCCCAAAGACAGCACCACTATTTTACAATACACCGAACAGGTCAGAAATAATTTAAAATTCCTCGCCTATTCGCCGCTCCTTTTTATTTCGGCCATTGAAAAAAAACGGACTTATAATATCTATGAAGAACTGGTGAATATTTACAAAA
>CAYUXF010000083.1:0-5627 GCA_964448755.1 uncultured bacterium | reverse complement strand
TTTTTTCTTTTTTCTGGTGCGTTCTTTTCTCTTGTTCTTTAAGGCCCATGGCGTAAAGTACTTTGATCTTTTTAGATTCTTTTATATCTTTAAATTTACGTTGTTTAGAAAATTCTTTAACGATAGGCACTATTACATCCATTGAGGATTCTTCTTCTAAGGCCACCAGCTCTTCGTAGCTGATCTTTGGCTGAATAAGATATTTTTTTCTGGAGGTTTCGGCATAGATACTGCCGACATCTTTTTTGATGATACTGGAATCAATAATAATATGTTCGCCATCATGCCTAAAGACATCGTTATGATTTTTATGGTTTTGCGGTGTGTGGCCCTGAATAAAAGTTTCGATAGTTTCATCCTGGTCACTGAATTCCCCAAGGATCATTTTTCTAAATTCGGGTTTTTCCATGTTTTTAAGCCAGTATAATGATTTCTCTTTACCCGCTTTGCTCTTTTCGCCATCTACAATTATATAACGTTCCCAGGTGGCCATTTTATGTTTGTCAAAGAAGGGGCTGTTGGGTCCGCACCAGAGGAAATATTGATAATCTACATCTTCTTCAGGTATCTTTTCACCTGCCAGATAAAGACTACCGGTCTCTTTGATCATCTTTTCCATATGATCAAAAAGGTCACGCCCTTTTTTGTTGTCAAAGACCGCCAGTTCTTTTAATTGACCGTCTTTAGTGCAGGGGATTCCGGAATGGACACCCAGTTTATTATAATGGCGGTAGTAAGCATGCCCTTCTTTATATAGATACCCAATTATTTTTTTGGCTTTGCTGCTGGTCCTGAATTGTTTGGCTAGATCGTTAATGATCTCCTCTTCTTCTTTTGTTAACTTTTCGGGGTCATTGGGGTCAATAGTCGGGAAATTGAGGCCGACCAGATCAAAATTTTCGAGCTTGCCTTCGTCGTTATAAGCAGCGATCTGTGTTTTCTGGCCTTTAATAGCTTCAGCTAAACGGTCTAAATAGAGGCGGTTTTCCATATTAAATTGCGGATTGCGTTTAATGGCGGCGTGTTCTAGTTTAGTTAAAATTACAAATAATGCTTTTTCAATATATTGATTTCCCTTTATTTTAGCTTTGACATTAAAGTCGATTGTTCGGCCATTTTCTTTGTCCGGATCAATATAAGTTTTTTTAACGAACTTTTTCAGTTTATTAGAATTTATCCCCATTCTTTTAAGAAACTTTGTTTGATCGTACCTGAAACTAATACGGAGCGCCTCGGCAACTAGCGCCCGGTGGCCGGTTGCTGCGCCCAGCCAGAGAATATCGTGATTGCCCCAGACAAATTTTATAAGATTTTTATATTTTATAAAAGCTTTTAGGAGAAGATCAGGGTCATCGCCGCGGTCAAAAGCGTCGCCTAAATAGATCTGTTTGCTTTCATTGCCCAGAATAAGGTCACGGCAAAGGCTTGCTAAGGATTTTATATATTTGTTAAAAACTGTTGAATTATTAATTATTCTATTTTCTTCTGAAGATGGCAGTGATCTATAAAAAAGGTTCATGATATTTTGATTTAATTCCTGCGGGGCATTGTTCCTGACATAATCTACTTTTTGCAAAGAGAAGGCGCGTGACCTGATGATCTCTGTCAGCCCATTAATTACTTTTTTATGCGATATTTCAACAGGCGGATTCTTGGGCAGTTTGCCGGTCCTGATGACATAAGCAATGATATCTTGTTCCTCTTTAGAATAAAGTTTTTCTGGATTTACTTTTTTATCACTAACAGAGGGCAATTTTTCAGCTATTTTTAAGCGGATAAAGCCGAAGCGTCTGAATAATAATTGGCGATATTCCTTGGCTCGGCCGTGATAATCGCTGATCCAATAAGAGGCGCAGATGGGTTCTTCCAGTTTATTGGCTAACCTGGCGAGATCTGTCTCCAGGTCAGCGTTGCTCATTTGTGAGATCTTTTCTTGATATTTTTTAATTATTTTATTAGTAAAATCTAGATCATGATCAATACCTGCTAAACTGGCAATATCGGCGATTACTTTTGTAGTTAGATTCAATTTCTCATACCTCCATAGACAAAATTGCAAGAAGACAAAAAATTATAAACTTTCTCCCAGTTGTCCGCAAGCACCTTTAATTTCTCTGGCCCGGCGGTAGCGGATAGTGGTTTCAAAACCGCGGTCGGTCAAGAGCCATTTAAAGTCTTTCATGTCTTTGTGTTTTGGTGAATGGTACTGACAGCCGCTGTATTCGTTGAACTCAATTAAATTGATATGGGCCTGGATGCCGTTAATTAATTTCATTAAGCCGCGGGCGTGCGGGCGGTCGTCATTGACTCCCTCGAGCATAATGTACTCAAAGGTGATCCGCCGGCCGCTCTTTTTTTGATACTCTTTGAGTGCGGCAATTAACTCGTCTAAGGGATATTTCTTATTGATCGGCATTAGTGTATTGCGGATATTGTCGGTATGGGCGTGCAGTGAGACGGCCAGCCTGATTTGCAGCGGTTCGTCCGCCAGTTTTTTTATGCCGGGTACAATGCCGCAGGTGGAAATGGTTATTTTGCGGGCACCGATATTCTTGCCGGCGGCGTGATTAAAGATCTTGATCGAGCGGAGGACTTCGTCATAATTATCGAGCGGTTCGCCCATCCCCATATAGACGACATTGCTAATTTTAATGTTTAGATCTGCTTCAATTTTTATTAACTGGTCGACTATTTCGCCGGCGGTGAGGTCTCGTTTGTATCTAATTTTGGCGGTTGCGCAAAAACTGCAATTCATTTTACAGCCGACTTGAGACGAGAGGCAGAGCGTATAGCGCTCTTTGTCTTTGAGTAAGACCGCCTCAATAAAGAGGTTGTCTGGTAATTTGAAAATATACTTGGTATTGCCTTGATCATCGGCCAATTTTTCTTTAATTATTAAATTAGAGATATAAAAACCGTCTTTTTTTAAATTATTTCGCAAAAGATTGGAAATATTGGTTATTTTCTCAATATCGTCGGTGTTTTTTTGCTGGACCCATTGAAAAATACTGGTGCCGGTGAATTTTTTTTCGCCGTAACTCTCCACCAGAGCGCTCAG
Source organism: uncultured bacterium (assembly GCA_964448755.1). Classification (GTDB taxonomy): domain Bacteria; phylum Margulisbacteria; class Termititenacia; order Termititenacales; family CAYUXF01; genus CAYUXF01. The sequence continues at coordinate 2,569 of CAYUXF010000083.1, read as the reverse complement.
TTCCTCCGGCAAAAAACATTTGAGATCTTTTTTTGAATAACGCATTTTTGTATTATGAGGGCATATTCTATTATTATCAAGATTATTATTAAAATATGGTCTAGCCTAAAGTGACGTGCTATAATTTCACCCCTTTTTAGGGGAGGAGAAATAAAAATATGTTTAAAAAAATACTTGTGGCCAATAGAGGCGAGATAGCTGTGCGAGTTATTAGAGCCTGTAAAGAATTAAAAATACCGGTTGTGGCTGTCTATTCTGAGGCGGATAAGCACAGTTTGCATGTCCAGCTGGCGGATGAGGCTTATTGTATAGGGCCGGCGCCATCTTCTGAGAGTTATTTAAAAATGTCTAATATTATAGCTGTAGCGGAAATGTGCGGCGCGACTGCCATTCACCCTGGCTACGGCTTTTTGGCCGAGAACGCCAAGTTTGCCGATATCTGCACTTCTAATAAAATAAAATTTATTGGCCCTTCGGTAGAGGCTATTGTTGGCATGGGCGATAAAGCTAACGCCAAAGATACTATGAAAAAAGCCCAGGTGCCCTGTATCCCCGGTTCGGACGGCGTTATTAAGAGCGTTGAGGAGGCTATGATAGTAGCGGAACAGACCGGTTATCCGCTTTTAATTAAAGCTTCGGCCGGCGGCGGCGGCAAAGGTATGCGCATAGTAGAGAAGGCCAAAGATCTTGAAAAAGCCTATAAGACCGCTTCGGAAGAGGCGAAGAATTGTTTTGGCAACGGCGAAGTATATATAGAAAAATATATTTTGAAGCCACGCCATATTGAGATGCAGATAATTGCCGACAGACACGGCAATGTGGTTTGGCTGGGTGAGCGCGATTGCTCGGTCCAGCGTCGGCACCAGAAGCTGATAGAAGAGGCGCCTTCAACTTTTATTACTGAAGAAGTTCGTCAGAAAATGGGCGAGGCTTCGGTTAAAGCTGCGCATGCCGTTAAATATGAAGGGGCGGGGACAATAGAGTTTTTAGTAGATAAAGATATGAACTTTTATTTTATGGAGATGAATACCCGGATTCAGGTAGAGCACTGCGTGACAGAGATGGTGACGGGCATTGACTTGATAAAAGAACAAATTAGAGTGGCGGCCGGTGAGAAACTGAGCATTAAACAAGAAGATGTTTTGGTGGACAGGCATGCCATTGAGCTGCGGATTAACGCCGAAGATTGGGAGAAAGATTTTAGGCCTTCGCCTGGTGAAATTAAGCTGTTTTTACCGGCCGGCGGACCGGGTGTGCGTGTTGATACACACATTTTTCAGGGTTATAAAGTTCCGGCGGTTTATGACAGTATGCTGGCTAAACTGATAGTGGCGGGGCGCGACAGAAAAGAGGCTATTGAGCGCGCTGAAAGAGCTCTGGATGAATTTGTCATAGACGGTATTAAGACGACGATACCGTTCCATAAGATAGTGCTGGCCAATAAACATTTTATTGACGGCGATGTTCAGACCGATTTTATTGAGAAAAAGGTGCTCAAGAATGGGTAAGCGATCGACGGCGCGCCGTCTGGCTATGCAGATCATTTTTCAGGTGGAATTGACCGGTAATAATGATCTGGATTTTGCTTTTGAACAGACCAAAGAGAATGAGAGTTTTATGGCCGAGACAGTAGATTTTGCCAGAGGTCTGGTGGAAGGTGTTTTAGAAAAAAAAGAAGAGCTGGACCGGATCATTAAAGAAAAATCGATCGGCTGGTCGCTGGACAGAATAACCACTGTAGATAAAAGTATTTTACGTATTGGTATTTATGAAATGCAGTATTTAAAGACACCTTGCAGTGTGGCAATTAACGAAGCGGTCAATCTGGCCAAAAAATTTTCTACCGAAGATTCTTCTAAGTTCGTCAACGGTATTTTAGGTAAACTGGTCAAGGAAGAGGGTCTTGATCTGGCGGCAGCAGCGGTTGAGGAAGAATAATGTTTACCGGTATTATTGAAGAGACCGGCAAAATAGAAAATATTCAAAAAAATAAAAATGGTTTGCGCTTAGCAGTTAGCGCCAAAAAAACAATTGTTGGCAGTAAGCTCGGCGAGAGTATTGCCGTTAACGGCGTTTGCTTGACGATAGTTAAATTAACTAATACACAACTTTTTTTTGATGTGATGGCTGTTACTGATAAAGATTCTTTAATTGGCAGTTTAAAAAAAGGGATGCCGGTCAATTTAGAACGGGCGCTGGCCGCGGACGGGCGCTTGGGTGGTCATTTTGTCTCGGGCCATGTTGACGGTACCGGAAAAATAAAAAAGATCACGAAAAAAAACAACCTCTATGAATTAACGATAGAATATGACAAAAAACAGGCCGCCTATGCCGTTAATAAAGGTTCTGTCGCTGTTGACGGTATTTCACTGACCATTCAGAAAGCTGAAAAAAATATCATAACGCTCGGGATCATTCCGCATACGCTGGAGAATACATCTTTAAAAGTGAAAAAAGAGGGCGACCTTGTTAACCTGGAGTTTGATATTTTGGCTAAATATGTGGAAAAAATTCTCGTTCAGAAAAACGCAACCAATAAAAAAAATATCAATAAGTTTATGCTGGGGTA
>CAYUXF010000082.1:0-5669 GCA_964448755.1 uncultured bacterium | reverse complement strand
ACATCGAGCGCCTGTGTTCCTATAGAACCGGTAGAACCTAATATAACAAGTTTTTTTTCGTTCATTTTAAAATAAAATTAATATAAATATAAAAAAACGGCAGCGTCAAGAAGAACGAATCCAGCCGATCTAAAACTCCGCCATGACTCATCATAAAAGAGCCAGAATCTTTGGCGTGCAGATTTCTTTTTAACAGTGACTCCATAAGATCGCCGACCTGTGCTAAAACAGAAATAATAATTGCCAGCCAAATAGAATCAAACAAAGTGATCCCTATTAACATCCTTAGATTAGTAGACATTAAAACTGCGCCCAATACCGCCCCAATAGCCCCCTCCACCGACTTTTTGGGGCTGACTGTCGGCGAAAGCTGGTGCCGTCCAAGAGGCATACCAATTAAATAGGCAAAAATATCGTTAGCCCAGACCACAAATAAAATATAGATCAGGTTATAAAAACCAACTAAAGGAGAGACTGTTTCTCTAATTAATAAAGCATAGGAAACAACAATACCAACATAAGCGACTGCCCTAATAATAAAAAAATTCTGATTATCTATAAAAAAAATCTTTTTATAAATAAGTTCTAAAATAAAAAATCCCGCCACCAGAGCCGTTAACAAAAGGGGAAGAAAATTATTCCAGATATAGTTAACTTCACTCATATAGGCAGAGGTCACCATTAAGATCAACAAAAGATAGCCAAAATGATAGTTTTCTATCTTCTTTTTGAGATTACCATACATTGTATACATTTCTTGTAAGGCAATAAAAGCGAGCAAGATCATCCCAATAAAAAAAGGAAAACTGCCCCAATAGACCGCGGCAATAAAAATTGGCGCATATAAAAGAACGGTAAAAAAACGCTGCCATAATTTTTTTGTATCAATTTTTCTCATTTAAATGCCGCCTTTCCGCCGGTCTCTCTTTTGATAGGCTTTCACCGCCTGACGCAATAATCTGCCGTTAAAGTCGGGCCAGAGTTTTTTTGTTATCCAGATCTCGCTGTAGGCTATCTGCCAGAGCAAAAAATTACTTACTCTTAACTCACCGGAAGTTCGCACTAAAAGATCAGGATCAGGAAGATTGGCAGTATAAAGATATTGAGAAAATTTGGCCTCATCTACCTGTTTAATATTGTCATTGATAATTTTATTGACTGCCGCAACAATTTCAGGCCGGCCCCCGTAATTTAACATTATATTCAAATTTAAACGGGCATCGGCAAAGCCGGTCGCTTTTTCCGCCTTATTGATCAGTTCTTGCAGTTCTTGTGAAAATTTTGAGAGATCGCCCAAAAATCTAACCCTGATCTTTCTTTTTTTTAAGTCCTCAACCTGTTCTGTTAAAACTTTTTTTAAGAGCTCCTGCAAGGCATTTATTTCTTCTTGCGGCCGCTTCCAATTCTCTGTGGAAAAAGCATAAACAGAAAGATATTTAATGCCCAGAGAGCAAGCTTCTTGAATGGTTCGCCCCAATGCTTCGCCGCCACGCTGATGGCCGGCACTGCGTGGCAACCCTCGCCGTTTAGCCCAGCGTCCGTTGCCATCCATAATAACAGCAATATGCGCCGGCAGTGTTTTTTTTGCTAGTTTTTTGCGCTCTCTTTGCGCGAAAAACTCATTAAAAACATTCTCTTTTTTAGCTTTAAACACTTTGCCGTTTTTATCCTTTAGATCTCTCTAATTTCTTTCTCTTTATTCCGTAAAAGATCATCGATCTTTTTATTATATTCATCGGTCAGTTCTTGGACTTTAGTTTGATACCCCTTAACCTGATCTTCAGAATATTCTTCGCTTTTTTTAGCGGCATCAATGGCGTCGCGACGGATATTTCGCACTGCAACTTTTGATTCTTCCGCCATCCCTTTAACAACCTTCTCCAGTTCGCGGCGCCGTTCTTCATTAAGTTCCGGAATTATTACAATAATATGCCCGCCCTCATTTTTAGGTGTTACACCTAAACCGGAAAGCGAAATAGCTTTTTCTATAGCCTGTAAATTAGACTTATCAAAAGGTGTTACGCTCAATGTTCTGCCCTCTAAGACATTAATGGAACCAACTTGTTTAATGGGCATTTTTTGACCGTAGGCATCTATCTGAATTTTTTCTAACAATGCCGGATTAGCCCGACCTGTCCTGACACCGGCAAAATTGCCCTTTAAGGCCTCTAGTGTTTTTTCCATTCTCGCTCTAACTTCTTGCATTGCTTTTCTCCTTTACTCTTATTGGATCAATGTCCCTATTTTTTCACCTTTGACCGCTTTGGTAATATTCCCTTTTTTATTCATATTAAGCACCATTAAGGGAATATTATTATCCATACACAAAGAAACCGCTGTGGAATCCATAACTTTTAAACCTTTATTGAGAACATCAATATATTTTATTTCTGAAAAAAAGACTGCGTTCTTATCTTTAACCGGGTCGGCGCTATAAACACCGTCAACTTTAGTGGCCTTAATAACCACATTGGCGTTGATCTCGGCCGCCCTTAATGCTGCCGTGGTATCGGTAGAAAAATAAGGGTTGCCGGTACCGCCGGCAAAAATAACTATTCTTTTTTTCTCCAAATGACGAATGGCTTTTCTTCTAATATAAGGTTCAGCTATTGAACGCATGGAAATAGATGTCTGCACTCTGGTGGGGCACCCTTTTTTTTCCAGCGCTTCCTGAAACGCCAGCGCATTCATAATGGTGGCCAGCATACCAATGTGGTCAGCAGTAGTCCGCTCTACACCATTTGCCGCAGCCGCTAAGCCCCTAAAAATATTGCCGCCGCCAATAACCAGCGAGATCTCTACTCCAGCAGCAAATACACTCTTAATTTCCTCTGCAATAGCGTCTACTGCCCCAGGCTGAATGCCATAACCATTTTCACCAGCCAGCGCCTCGCCGCTGATCTTTAATAAAATTCTCGGATATTTTACGCGCAAAATAACAACTCCTTTTTTTGAAAAAAATAACCTTGGGATTATATCATAATTATTTTATTATAAATAAATCAGCGAAAAAACTAAAGAATAGTTGAAAAATTAGCACCGATCAATTTGCGATAAAACTCATCTTCTTCCGCCTGCTTTTTCAATAAAAGAACTTTACTGGCGAGTTCTTCTTCCTTTTTATCTGTTTGATCTTTTTTTCTTATTAGTGTGCTCTCTTTGCCCTGAATAAATTTAATCTCTATTGGTGAATGAAATTCAATATTATGCCGCTCCATTTACGTAACTCCCTCTAATTTTTCAAAATTATAAAAACATATCGTAGCCTGTTTTATCCCGGCTCATTTTTTTTCCTCCTCTTTTTAGACAGTTTTTCCGAGGATTTAGCACCAAAATGTGGATAAAATAGCTGGTTTAAGAACAATCCTTGGCCCGCAAGGGGTTACAGCTAACGGTCTTGGCAGTCTCTTATCAGTTAAGGGTTTTTGAGATATATTGACGCAAAAGCCTTTACAGTATGGGTTTTGACGGTTTATTTAGCGTGAAACACTATTAAAATCAACGGTTTTCTGATAAAAGAACACACCTGTTTATAAGATGTGGATAACTCTCGCTGTTATCTAATTTAATTGTGGATAAGTTGTTAAAAACCAGTTAATAATCTCTATTTTTTAGCTAAAATATAGAAAATTCTAGCCCTTCTTTGACCGTCTCAATAGCATAAACTTCTTCTTTTTCAAGCACGCTCAGCGCCTCATTGCGCTCTTTTTCAGAAAAATAAAAAGCAAAAATAGTCGGACCGGAACCGGACATCTGACAAACCGCCGGATTAGTTTTTTGAACTTTTTTCAAAAAAATATCAATTCTCGGTTCAATTTCTCTGGCATATTCATAAAGATCATTCCGGCAATTAGCCGCCAATTGTTCCAGTTTTTTAGACTCTTTAAAATATATTTCCGGAATATTATTATAACAACATGGACGCAATTGGCGCGGCACAGCACCATAAACTTTGGCAGTAGAGACCGGAAAAGGCGGTTTCAAAAGCAAGCCGTAAAACTTACCGGCAAACGGCAACGCGGTCAATTTTTCACCGCGTCCTTCAGCCAGCATTGTTCCGCCATATAAACAAAATGAGATATCTGAACCCAGCGAGGACGCAATTTCTTCCAGATCCAGACCGGAAAGCTTTGCCGCAAACAGTTTATTTAAACCGGCAATTACCGCCGCACAATCGGCAGAACCGCCCGCAAGACCTGCTGCCAGCGGGATATTTTTTTCGATAGTGATCTCTACAGCGGGAGCGGGCTCCTTTATTTTAGAGAAAAAAAGCAACGCTGCCCGATAAGCCAAATTATCTTCCGGCCGAGCCGTGATCTCTTTATTGGTCAGCAATTTAATGCCTGGCAAGCCACTCTTTTTAATTGTCACTAGATCGGCACAAGAGACAGACTGCATCACCGAGCGCAATTCATGATACCCGTCCGGGCGCTTGGCCAGAAGATCAAGGACCAGATTGATCTTGGCAAAAGCTTTTATCTTTATCATTAAAAAGTATTTAACCCGTTATTGTTAACAGAAACCTTATATCTTTTTTTAGCTTCGGCGGAAATTTCTTCCAGTTTATTTTTTTGTTTTTCATAGAGCAGTGTGCTGCGAATATCTCCTTTGACCTCTTCGAGCGCCTTAGCCCTGGCCTCTTGTTTGTCAGTAACTTTAATAATATGCCAGCCAAACCTGGTCTTGACCGGTACCGCTGCCATCTGCCCGGCAGAGAGCGCAAAAGCCGCCTGCTCAAAAGGCTCTACCATCTGTCCGCGGCCAAAATAATTGAGATCGCCGCCATTTTTACCGGAAGGGCAAGTAGAAAACTCTTTAGCCAATGCAGCAAAATCCTCGCCAGCTTCCAGGCGCTTTAATATAGTATTGGCGTCTTCTTCTTTTTCAACCAGAATATGGCTGGCCCGGACTTTTTCGCTTTCGGTAAATTCTGCCTTATTTTTATTGTAATAATCATTTATCTCTTTATCGCTCACTTTTAACGTTGCCATCTCTTTTTGGATATAATAATTGACCAGAACATTTTCTCTCATTTTTTCTACAGCGTTAATTACTTCCTGGTCTTTATCATATTTATTGCGTACAGCTTCCATGTAAAATAATTTTTCCTGCACCAATTGATCGAGCAACTTTTTCTTACCCTCTTCCGTTGAATAAAAAGAAACATATTGCGGCGGCAATGCCTCATATTTCTGCTGCAGATCACTGGAGGTTATTTTTAAACCACCAACCTCTGCCAAAACACTATCATCGGCCTGAACAAAAACCAGCAAACCAATTAAGATCATAAGTAATTTTTTCATTAAAAGCCCCCTCAAACTAAATTGCCCGCATTATAACACATCAAAAAAGATGCTCCAGCTGCTCTCCTAATATTGAACAGCCAACAAAGAATTCTGCGCAAAAATACACAGTTAATAGCGGTTTAAATGCGCTTAGTTGGCATATATTTTTGAATCTATTGTTTATCTTGATAAAAGGATCTGCCAAAATGACCACCGGAATATTAAGAAAAACCAGAGAAAACAACAATTATTTGACCAGAAAAGTGCTGGCCGAACTAGAAAAAGAACCTGTTCAGACCAGACCACAAACAGAAATAACAAAACGGCTGGTAGATATTCTTCTGTCTCTGCTCATTTTAGCTTTCTTTGCACCGCTAATGCTGA
>CAYUXF010000081.1:0-5705 GCA_964448755.1 uncultured bacterium | reverse complement strand
ATAGAGATGAAACTACTTTTATTTTTTTAAGTTAACAGCTACAATCAAAAAATGTTTTCCAATTTAAATGAAGAGCAAAAAAAAGGCGTTTTAACAACGGAAGGACCGGTTTTAATTATTGCCGGCGCGGGTTCTGGTAAAACCAGGGTTTTGACGACCAGAATAAAATACTTAATAGAGAGCAAGGGCGTTAAGCCGGAAAAAGTCCTGGCTGTAACGTTTACCAACAAAGCGGCCAAGGAGATGGAGCACCGTGTTGGTTATAAAATGCCCTGGCTCGGCACGTTCCATAGTATCTGCGGCCGCATTTTACGCAAACATATCAACGCCTTGCCCGGTTATTCGCGCGACTATGTTATTTTTGATGATGCCGATCAAATGACAGTTATGAAAAAAGTATTAGAAGACCTTAATATTGGCAAACAATCTTTAACGCCGCGCAGTGCCCTGGCGCAGATCAGCAACTTAAAAAATAAAATGATCTTAATGGACGACTATTATAAAAAAGCGGATACCAACCATGAAATCCAGCTGGCGGAAATTTATAAAAGGTATCAGCTGCAGCTGGCTAACAGTAATGCGCTCGATTTTGACGATATGTTGTTAATGACTATCGCTCTTTTTCAACAGGCGCCAGATATTCTTCGTTCTTATCAAGAGCAATTTCTCTATGTGATGGTCGATGAGTATCAGGACACCAATAAGGCGCAATATCTTTTAGTTAAAATGCTGGCGGCGGGACATCAGAATATCTGTGTTGTTGGCGACAGCGATCAGAATATCTATTCCTGGCGTGGCGCCGATATTTCTAATATTCTCTCGTTTGAGCATGACTATCACGATGTGCAGATAATTATGCTTGAACAAAATTATCGCTCTACCGCCAATATTTTAAATGTGGCCAACGCGGTAATTAAAAATAATCTGCAACGCAAAGAGAAAAATCTCTGGACCCAAAATGAAACCGGCGAAAATGTAACATATTATCAAGCGGCCAATGAGCATGACGAAGCGCGCTGGATCATTGATCGGCTGGATAATGAGCGAAATAATTATTTTGAATTAAACAATTACTCTATTTTCTACAGAACCAATGCTCAATCGCGTGTTTTTGAAGAAGAGCTGATGAAGCGAGGAATTAAATACCGGCTGGTGGGCGGCGTTAAGTTCTACAGCCGTAAAGAGGTCAAGGATATTATTGCTTATCTGCGGCTGATCTTAAATCCGCAGGACAACATTTCGCTTAACCGCATTATTAATTTACCAACGCGTGGTATCGGCGCTTTAACGCTGGAGCGTTACGCGCTGAAAGCGGAAGAAGAAAAAAAGCCAATTTTTGCCGTGCTGGGCGAAAAGTTTGCCGGCATTGGCGATAAAGCGGCATCAGCTACGGCCGGCTTTAAAAAAATGATCGAAGATCTGCGTCAGCTCACGGTGCCGCTCTCTGTTTTAATTGAAGAGGTGGTCAAACGCTCCGGCTACCGCGACATGTTGATGGCCTCCGGCAACGAAGAGGATATTGATCGATTAGATAACATTTTTGAATTGGTAACACTGGCAGAAGAGAAAGAAAAAGAAGGGCTGGGCCTGCCGGAGTTTTTAGAACATATTTCTCTGGTAACTTCTATTGATGAAGTTAACGATGACGGCGATGCCGTTACTTTAATGACATTGCACAGTGCCAAGGGGCTAGAATTCCCGGTAGTTTTTTTATCTGGTTTGGAAGAAAGTGTTTTGCCGCATTTTCGCTCGCTCTATGATCCGGCACAAATGGAAGAAGAGCGCCGACTTTGTTATGTTGGCATTACCCGGGCCCAAAAAAAACTCTATTTATCTTCGGCCAAGAAACGTTCTATGAGCGGCGAGACGCGTTTTTCTGTGCCGTCGCGTTTCATTGAAGAGGTCCCGTCAGAGCTGTTAGATCAAGAGGAGAGCCTGGAAGAAACAACGGCTTTTGGTTTTGAAGTTTTTTCTGCCCAGCATAAAGTGCGTGATGTGGTTACCGGTAAAGTAGTAACAGAGCCGGTTGATATCGAAGTGCCGCAGTATCAGCAGGGTGAGAAAGTTTTTCACAATAAATGGGGCGAGGGGAAAGTGCTAAAGGTTTTTGGCTCCGGTGCCGACCAAACGCTCGACATTCAGTTCATGCGCGTGCGCAAAACGATCATGCCCAAATACGCCAAGATTACCAGGGTTTAATCTAAAGTTACACAACCCTCATCCCTCTGTTCCCTTCTCCCAGAGGGAGAAGGGAGGCCTTGCATAATGGTATTCTTATTTAATCTAAAGTTACACTATAAGAAGCCGTAACCACACTTTGCCCCGGTATAGTTATTTCGTACCAGATGGCATTATCTTTTGGCGCAACATTGGCTGTTGCACCTTTCCACTCCCAGACAAGAGCACCGTTGACCGTCGGCATAACATTTTCAATATAATACAAATGACAATTGGCAGGAATAACATCTTTAATATTAATGCTCACTGCGTCAGAAAAACTATTGTTTTTGATCACAATATAATGATCGAGCTTGGTGCCGGGAACGATCTTTTCTGAAGAAATTACTTCGCCAGTGTAACCGGCTGGCGCGTTAACGCTAACAATCCTTTCGAGGATCTCTAAGTCGTAGCCTTCAGCGATTAAATTAATAATGTAACTAAAGTTCTCGCCGCCGTAAGCTCTGTCGCTGTCAAAAGTTGCGGCATAGGCGTTGGCAAAGGCACTGTAGCTAACCGGTGCTGTGCCATTAACCAGAACAGATACATTTAATGTTGCTGTATCTAGAGAATAGGCATTGTCGGCGTTGATTAAAATATTAAAAGAAGCGACTTGCCAGGGTTCAATAATTTTGCTCACGGTATAGTTGAGTGTGTTAGTTCCGTTTACTATATTAAAGTTTCCGGTATTTTGGCGTTCTAGCGTTGCGCTCAACTCAATAGTATCGCTGTTATTGCCGCGCTGAATATATTCAAAAGAGATCCCGTAGGTCTGTCCTGGAACCAGGGCCTGATATAAATAATCGGCGTTCTGTGTCACATCGGTCAAAACTGTTTCATAAGCTAAACCGCTGATTTTTTGAACAGAATGGAGCTTATCCAGTGCCGCCGTGCCGCTGGCGGAAAAGCTACCGAGCGTGTGTTGTGCCGATACTGCTAAATTACTGCCTGCTACATTAATAGTAGTGGCGGCGCCTGTGCCGCTAAAGCTCTTGCCGCTCAAGGCCGGAATGCCGTATTCGCTAAAATGAGTAATTTCAAAAGTCAGTGTGCCGGTGTTGTTATCCCAATTAATATTTTTAATATAGCTGTTATATTGCGGAAAAACATTGCCGTTAAGATCGGTAATTTGCTGGCCGTCCATGACGATAGCCGGAAATTTATTCGTAGGTAGACCATAAAAATAGGCGGTAACAAATTTTGTGCCGGTAGTATCATTGTTGACTGCCTGTGCTACAGGATTATTTTCTGGTACATTAATATATGGTTTGCCCCCTTCTCTGGTCTCTAGGGTAACGTCTGTAAAATCAGCGGTAGTTAGTTCAGTTGTAATTTCTAAAATTGTTTCGCTTAATTGAATTTTTGCTACATCAATACCGTTGCACTGGCTGCGGTAGGAGATATCTTCTGCTGAATTGCGGACAAAAAAATAATTAAAAATATTAACAAGCGGAGCTGGTTCTTCGCTGCTTTTTAATGTTGCTGCCGAAAGGCCGCCGCCATAGGTTGCGGCATAAACAGTCTGCTCAACAGAATAAACGCCGAGAACCATATTGTTGGCTAGTCCGTCAGCCGTTGTTTTGTTAAGGAACGAAGCTCCTTCATCAGTTGAGATAGAAAGACCAAGATTAGTTGCTGCATAAATGTTTGCGCCAAGAACATGGACATCATAAACAATATTGCTGCCCAGTCCGCTTGTAGCCGTTTTATTTTCCCAAGTGTTGCCGCCATCGGCAGAAATAGAGAGCCCGCCATTGGTAGCCGCATAGATCTTGCCGTTGACTACATAAACATTGTTAACAATGTTGCTGCCTAAGCCATTAATTTGTCTTATAGTTGTCCAGGTCGCGCCGTCATTGTTAGAAATAGAAAGCCCATAGTTAGTGGCAACATAAATGTTCTGGCTAACAGCATAAACACTAAAGACATAATCGCTAGCCAGTCCATCAATTTGTTTTTTAGTTGTCCAGGTGGCACCGTCATTGGTAGAAATAGAGAGTCCGCCTTCATAAGTGGCAACATAAATATTTTGGCTAACTGCATAAACGCCGCGCACATCGTTGCTGCCCAGTCCGTCTGTAACTGTTTTGTTTTCCCAAGTGTTGCCGCCGTCTCTGGAAATAGAGAGACCGGCGCCTGTTGCTGCATAAATATTTGAGCCATTAACATAGATTCCGCGAATATATTCACTGCCTATTGAACTATTTGCTGTGTTATAGGTCTGCCAGGTTTTGCCGCCATCTTTAGAGATTGTCAGTCCGCCTTCTGTAGCAGCATAAATATTGGGGCCTTCGACATAGACAGCAAGAAGGTTATCATTTTCCAAAGCGCCATTAGCGGCATTATAGGTCTGCCAAAGATAATCAGCGTCACTGGCTTGCGCAAAGACTATAAATATTAAAAGATGGAGCAATATTAAAACAAAACAAAGAGCTCCTTTTCTTAAAAACATAAAATCTCCCTCATCTTTTTTAAAGAACAATGTTAAATATATGCCCATTTTTAGCAAAAATTATACCTGGCTATTTTATGAAAAGATTTGATATATAATTAAGAGGTGAAAAAAAAGAAAAGCCCAAACATTAAAAAGAAAAAAGCCCGCGACGAGGTCATGCTCGAGCATTTAACCAAAACATTTAACTGCGGACCGCACAAGTCCAAAAAAGATTACGATCGCAAAAAAGAGAAAGAACTTATAAAACAAGAAGAGTGGGAGATTAATTAACTAAATTAGGGAGCCCTATTTTTTCTGCCGCTAAAGCCAGATCTTCGTGTAACTGCAAAAACCTTCTTTTAAAAATATCAAAAGATTGTTTTTTTTCTGACAGCTCTTCCTGGCGATTATAACGTTGCCAGAAAATAGTTATTTTTTTAAGGTCGTTTTCCCAGGAATAATTTAATAACGTTTCTAGTTCTTTGTGTGCCGAAATTTCAACAATTATTTTAAAAGAGTTATTGAGCGGCAAAGGGTTAACGATGAGCTGATGGTTTTTTTGCAGTAAATTATAAAGATAGTCGCTCTCGGCCAGTAAGCTGAGCAATAATTCCTGTTTTTCTTTGGGTGCTTCGTAGAAAGATTTCAACATAACTCCGACCGCCTATTCATTTTTTTTGTAACAAAGTTAGTAACGATGTAATTATATCGAAAAAATAAATAATTAATATCGTTTTTAAATCTGTGTTAATTGAAAATCACTTTAAAACATTTTAATTTTGTTGTAGAGTACTTCAGTCTTTTCTAGGAAAGAGAGGATCGTTTCCTCCACTGTCCCGCAGCCGTCAAAGTCGGAATGCTAGTCAAGATAATAACCCGAGGAGGTAAATATCATGAATAGAATTTCGAGCGAATAATTTTTCATAAAAAATCATAAAAAATTTTTAATAAAAGGAGCTTTAAATGTATAAGAAGTTACTGATACTTATTTTATTGATATGTGTTGCATTTGGTTTTAGTGTTGAAAAGAGCGAGGGAATAGAGGTTGTCGGCA
>CAYUXF010000080.1:0-5826 GCA_964448755.1 uncultured bacterium | reverse complement strand
AAGAAAAATAACAGATCAAATACCTAAATCTATTAATTTAATTTTCCGGCCAAAAAAAGCAGGATATTTGGCCATTGCCAATTTAAAGGCAATAAAAGTTACCGTGCTCTCAGCGCGGATATAGACCTGTGAAAAAGGTCCAGTATCGCCATTGATCCCAGAAGGAACATCTATCGCAATGATCGGCTTACCTGAAACATTGCAGGCACAGATAGCATCGGCATACTGCCGCTGCGGCTGACCGTTCAAGCCTGTACCAAAGATCGCATCAACTAAAAGATCTGTCTTATTAATAAGCATTCTAACTTCTTGCATATTTTTCTCCATTAGCAAAACATCGAGTTCCGGCATGATCTTAGCAAGATTATCAAGCGCAGCTTTACTTTTTATCTCTTCCGCCTTACTCAACAGAACAACTTTCACAGTATAACCAACAGCAGCTAAGTAGCGAGCTAGAACAAAGCCATCACCGCCGTTATTCCCCTTACCGCAAAAGATCACTATTTTCTGATATTTATCCAGAGCATAATTACTTTTTATATATTCAGCAGCTCCGCTTCCGGCGCGCTCCATTAATATCTCTTCAAAAATACCATTATTAATAGCCAGCTGCTCGCGCGCTTTGATCTCCTCAATAGAACAATACTTCAATTTGCCTCTCCATTTATTGTTAAATATTTTTATTTTTCAATTCTAGCAAATTTTCTTCACGCCGGCGCAAGATCTGTTTATTTGTCCAGACATGAAAAGGATCGCGGTAAGGGATTCCGCGCGGCGTTTTATATAAAAGCTGTTCGGCAGCCGGTATCTGTTTTTTGATATTCTCCTTTATTAAGGCGGCTACCGTACCACCGCGCAAACGGCCGATCGGTGTCGTCTCTCCTATGTAAAAGCCAGCCGCTAATAAACCAGAACGCACCGGAATAGCGGCACAATAAGTATACAAACTGGCCGATCTTTTCATAACAGCTTTGAGCTGGTTAAAAAAATCGACAGTCCAGAGCTCACTATTGCGATTGGTAGAAAATGCATCTAGATAGATCAGATCAATAGAATTTTGACCTATTTGCCCGATAGTATAGCGGGCATCACCCCAGAATATCTTCACCACACACTTCCCTATTTTAGCCTCGCCTTTTTTATAGAGATCGCTTAAGAGTTTTTTACTGTCAAAAGAGAGTTGCTCTTTTAATTGCAGATCTTTAGCCGCCGCACCGACCACCTGTTTATCAATTTCCA
This sequence comes from uncultured bacterium, assembly GCA_964448755.1. Taxonomy (GTDB): domain Bacteria; phylum Margulisbacteria; class Termititenacia; order Termititenacales; family CAYUXF01; genus CAYUXF01. Next base: position 4,587 of record CAYUXF010000080.1, on the reverse strand, counting down.
GCGCATAAATATTTAGCGGTGTGTTACTTTTGAGCGCAACATCAAGCGCAGCCAAAGAGTTATAGCCAAGACCAAAGCAGACATCGAGCAAACTCACCCCCTCCTGCTCACAAGCTCGCATTCCTCCCCCTCTCTTTAAAGAGAGGGGGCCGGGGGATGAGTTTAATAATTTTTCAAGTTCTGAAGGCACTAGATACTTTTCGCGAGCTTCTTTAAGAGCACCAACAGCCGAATGATAATGTTCGCGGACTGCACTATTCCAGTATGTCCAGGAACCATCCGCCGTCATAACTTTCTCAAAAACAGCGCTGTTTTTAGAGACAGTCCCAGAACCTTTGAACAGAGTATTCTTTCTAAAAAGATCTCCCTGCGCATATTCGCGATAGATCATCTGTTGTTGAATGTACTCTAAAAAGCTGCATTTATTCATCTGCCAATGAGGCGCTAAAATATCTTCTTTTATAGAATCAGTAGAAATCCTCATCACAGGCAGTTTTGGCGGCAAGTGGCGGAGAAACGGCATTAATATCTCCGCATACTGATATTCATTAAAAGTTTTAAATTTTTCTTTTTGATAAATTTCTGCCAATTTAGTATTTTTTAAAACATGCAGATTATGGATCTTGATCCCGGCCAACGGCAACTTTGCCAAAGTTTTAGCTGTTTTTAAAATATCTTTTTCATTTTCACCAGGCAGACCAATGATCACATGCACAGCAACTTTGATACCCGGTTTATTTAATTTAAGTATAGCGTTTTTACTTTGTTGCCAGGTATGACCACGGTTAATTAATTTTAAGGTTTTGTTGTGAACCGTCTGGATACCCAGCTCAAGCCAAAGATCCACCTCTTTTGAAAACTGCTGCAAAAAACGATACCCTTCTTTTTCCAGAGAATCTGGCCGGGCTGCAATTGTGACAACTTTAAATTTATATTTCTTGATAATTTCACGATAAAGTTTTTGGTCGGCTAAAGAAAACTGAGCCGAGTAAGCCTGAAAATACGCCATGAATTTTTTGGCCTTATACCGCCGCCTGGCAAAATCCAGTGCCGTTTCGATCTGTTCGGTCAGTGTATTCTGGCTCATGGTCTGCATAGAACGCCCACCGTGTTCGGCACAAAAAACACAGCCGCCACTGCCGTCAGCATTGCGGTTAGGACAGCTAAAACCAAGATCAATAGGGATACGATAAACAGTCTCATCATAGAGATCTTTAAGATAATCACTATTATAATAAATAGAAGAATTCATAAGCGCAGTTTAACAAGACAAAAAAATATATGCCAGTTATTTAAACTTTTTATATTAAATTATTGTTCTTTAATAAAATTAGTTATTTTCTCTGCCACAAAGCCAGTCTGTAAAGGCGAAATTATTGAACCAGCCAAAATATGTGACTTTGCTTCTGAAATATTAACTATCTTTTTATTAACAGTTTTAATTTGTTGAAAAATATTTTTCACTTTTACCAGATCGATCAGATCATCATTTTCCGTATAAATAACCAATGTCGGGATTTTAATTTCTTGCCATTTTACTTTTTGCGCCAAAACCACCAAATCCATCATATCAATTAAAGAAAAAGAACGATAATGAAAGATCCAGTATTTTTTATATAAAGGATATTCAGATTCGATCGTTCGATATTTGCCAATTAATAAATTTAACATGATTTTACGCAAAGGCGTCCGTAACAAATAAGCGCTTTTATCTACCGGACCAAAATTAGGAGAGATCAGGACCAAGAGCTCAATATCTTTTTGATAATTATCCACCAGCCAGGCCGCCACAGAAGCGCCTGTAGAAAAACCAACCAAAATAACTTTATCGCCCAGCCGCTGGCCTATTCTTAAAGCCTCTACCCCATCATTGAGCCAATCACTAGCGCTGGCCAGATGAAGTGTTTCACCATTATTTAACCCATGTTCTTTAAAACGGGTATAAAAAACATTAGCACCTATATTATTAGCCACAATATCCAGCAGCGGAAAAAGATCCTGGCGACAACCGGTATAGCCATGCAAATAGACCAAGGCATATTCGGTTTTTCTTTGATCGCGATAATGCCAGTTGATCTTTTTTTCAGCACCAGGCACAAGATCGGCCACCGCTTGTTCTTTTTTAACAATATAGTTATTTAGATCAAGCGGCAGCTCGGGCTGTTTAATAGTGAAAAAAACCGGCAATTTAATAAATAATAAAAAAAGTATTACCAGAATAATAATTAAAAGAAACCAAATTGTTTTTTTTATTATTTTCAAAACAGAAAACACCTTTTAATAAAATTAAAAATTAACGCCTGTTCCTTTTGCCGCCGTAAAAAGATCTTTTTTTACTGGCCGGCGGACGCCGATCAGAATAGCTCTTGGGCTGAAACTGCACTTCGGCAATCTCAGTATAGCGGCTGAGATCAAACTCATGCGCCAGAGTATATTTTAATAAAGCGGCCAGCGCCAGACCTTGATCTTGCTCTTCTGCAAATAAAGTCTGCGCTAACTTTTTATATTCTGAAAGATCAATTGTCTCCATGATCTTTTTTAATTCAACAGCCAAACGACTTTTTTTGAGCTCAATTATTTTTTTAACACTTGGCACCTTTTCGCGGCGGATATCGGTCTTAGCTATTTTTTTAATGAACGATAAACGACGAAATTCGTCCGGCGTAATGAATGTTATAGCTGTGCCGACTTTGCCAGCCCGGCCGGTCCGGCCAATGCGGTGAACATAAGATTCCGGGTCCTGCGGTAAGGCATAATTAATAACGTGTGTTAAATTATTGACATCAATACCTCTGGCCGCCACATCGGTAGCGACTAGAATCATCGTCTTTTTAGCCTTGAAGTTTTTCAAGATCCTTTCACGCTGAGACTGCGCAATATCGCCATGCAGGGCTTCAGCCGAATAGCCGCGGTCATTTAAATGCTTAACAGTATAATCAACATCGACTTTAGTGCGGCAAAAAACAATACCGTAAAAATCTTCCGCCAAGTCAATTATTCGGCATAATGCGTCAAATTTATCGCGCTGATAAACTTCATAATATATCTGATCAACCAGGTTATTTGCCAGATTGGGCTTTTTAACCTCAATTAATTCATACTGCGGCATATATTTGTTAACTAACGCCAGAATTTTAGCGGGCATTGTCGCCGAAAATAAAAGCATCTGCTTCTGTTTGTTAGCATATTCTAGAATAGCTTCAATATCTTCTATAAAACCCATGTTCAGCATTTCATCGGCTTCATCTAAGACCAGATATTTGATCTGACTTAAATTAAGCTTCTTATTGCGCAAATGATCTAAAATACGGCCCGGGGTACCAACCACCACATCGATACCTTTTTTTAGCTGGGTGATCTGTAAACCAATCGCCTGTCCGCCGTAAAGCGGCACGACCCGCAGCGGATTATCGCCTTTGAGCGAGTTGATCTCTTCAGAAACCTGCACCGCCAGTTCGCGCGTCGGCGCCAACACCAGGGCCTGCGGCAGTTCTTGATAGGCTTTTAATTTTTCAACAAAGACCAGACCAAAAGCAGCCGTTTTACCGGTACCGGTTTGGGCCTGCGCAATAATGTGTTTATTGGTTTTCAATAAAACAGGTATTGTCTTAGCCTGGATCTCAGTCGGTTCCTCAAAACCTTTCTTAATAATGGCCTGCAGAGAACGCTCCGACAGACCCAATTCATTAAATTTCTTTATTTCCATAAATATCCTTCTTTCTCAAACTTTTAATTTTTTATTTTTTTGGGGGAAATATCTTTTAGCTAAGTAAAATTGACCACCTCTCAAACAATGATCAATTAATAGTATGCATTATTATTATTTAAAAAGCAACTTACTAAGGAGACCTGTCCCCAGATCTACACAATATCATTCTATCGCCTATTAAGTTGCCATAAACTGTTCTAATTTAATTTTAACGGGAGATAGCTCAACATTGTTTAGGTAAAGAGCAGTGCCTAAACACTGCTCCCCTTACGCTATTTACCAGCGGTTATTACTTGGACGGCTTTCTTTAGGTTTAGCTAAAGAAACTTTTAAAGCTCTGCCATCAAGCTCTTTACCATTGAAATTATTAACTGCATTAGTAGCTTCTGCTTCTGTGCTCATTTCAACAAAGCCAAAACCCTTTGAACGGTTTGTCTCTCTATCAACAATAACAGTCGCTGAAGTTATAGTACCGGCCGCAGCAAAAAATTCTCTCATAGAACTTTCAGTAGCGGAAAACGGTAAATTACCTACATATAGTTTATTTTGCATGATATTCTCCTTTCTTTAATTAATTAATAGATATTAGTAGCTCCAGTAAACTGTGAGAAAAGATCTTAAGAATTAATTAAAGGAAGAATTTTGAACACTGAAACATCGTCAAAAAAAATACTGTAACTAAATCTAAAACACTAAACTAATTAACTATCGATGAGAACTATATCCTATATTTCAAATAATAGCTAGTGTTATTTTAGGCTTTTTTGCGGCAGTTCCTTTGTGCAAATATTTGAAATAAAATACGATATAATTACAATAAAACATAAATGAATATCCTGCTTTCTTTATTTCTAACAAGCAAGGTGATTGCACTGAAG
>CAYUXF010000079.1:0-5874 GCA_964448755.1 uncultured bacterium | reverse complement strand
AGGGGAAAATATGTTTTTATGAACTGTAAGTAATAATTTTTCATACCTATAGTTCACGGATTGGATATTCAATCGCACAAAATATAATTAAAGTATATAATTAGTGCCATGTGCGGCGTTAGTTATCCCCCTCAGACAGCCTTTGGCTGCCAGCTCCCCCGTCCCGGAGGGAGCATAAAGTAATTCTAACTTACAGTTCACATTCTCTGGATATTCAATCGCACAAAATATAATTAAAGTATATAATTAGCGCCATGTGCGGCATTAATGGCAAAATAACAACACAAGAACAGTTAATTTCACAAGAGATCATTCACAAAATGAATGAGAAAATTATTCGCCGCGGGCCAGACGCTGAGGGGATAGAGCTCTTTCGCGACGGTTCTAATTTCGTTGGTTTCGGCCACCGGCGTTTAAAAATTATTGACCTCTCCGACAGCGCCAACCAGCCGTTTGTCAGCGATGACGGCAAGGTAGTACTGGTCTTTAACGGCGAAATTTATAATTTTCAGGAGCTGAAAAAAGAGTATTTTAAAGACGATATTTTTAAGACAACTTCTGACACCGAGGTTATCTTAAAACTCTATCAGAAATTCGGCATTGAACTGGTCTATAAACTGCGCGGGATGTTCGCTATCGCAATATACGATAAGACCATTTCCAAACTATGTCTGCTCAGGGACCACCTCGGCAAAAAGCCGCTCTTTTATTATCAGGACAACAACTCATTTATTTTTTCTTCGCAGATCAAACCAATTTTAGAAAATGCCGAAGTTAAAAAGGAGCTTGATCTCGCTGTTCTGGACGATTATTTAAGCTTTAACTATATCCCGGGCGATAATTCAATTTATAAAAACATCAAAAAACTGCCGCCTGCCAGTTATCTGGAATTCAGCGCCGGTAAAGTTTCAATTAAAAAATACTGGCAGCTTAATTACACCGAAAAGATATCGCTTTTTGAGAACGATATAATTAAGCGTGTCGATAATTTACTGCATGAGGCGACCAAAATGCGGATGATCGCCGATGTGCCGCTGGGCGCTTTTTTAAGCGGTGGCATAGATTCCAGCCTGATCGTGGCGATCATGGCGCGCTACACCGACAAAGTTAAAACATTTTCCATAGGTTTTGACCAGAAAGATTTTAGCGAGCTTGCCTGGGCTAAAAAGATCGCCGATCAATTTAAGACCGAACACCACGAGTTTGTCGTTAGGCCGAACATGGTCGATATCATTGACGATCTGGTCGACGCTTTTGAAGAACCTTATGCCGACCCCTCGCAGATACCAATGTATTATCTCTCTAAATTGACCAGAGAGCATGTCACTGTCGCGCTCAACGGCGACGGCGGCGATGAGTCTTTTGCCGGTTATGAGCGCTATTTAGGGATGTTTTATCAGGATAAATACCGCCGGGTGCCAAAAGTTATGAGAAGTACGCTTTATAACATAATAAAAAACCTGCCGGAAAATACGGCACACCACTCGTTTATCAGGCGTTTTAAGTGGCTCAACAAGATATCTTTGTGCGACAACGCTGAAGCCTATCTGCAGATCTATCGCTCATTTGATGACGAATTAAAAAATAAATTATATACGGACAATATGAGACAGCAGATTGGCAGCGGGGAAGGTGACAGTGAATTTTTGCGCTTTTTTAATTCTAATACCGCCAGAGAGTTAACAGACAAAATATTAAATACCGATGTCAATACATATCTGCCGCAGGACCTCCTCGTCAAGGCGGACCGCTCGACGATGTTCCATTCGCTGGAAGGTCGCTCGCCGTTCTTGGATTATAAATTAATGGAATATGCCGCTTCAATTCCGGCTAAATATAAACTCAACGGCAGAAATTTAAAATATTTATTGAAAAAAATAGCTGAAAATTATCTGCCAAAAGAGATCATCTATCGCAAAAAGCAGGGTTTTGGTGTACCGCTGGGGAGCTGGTTCCGCAACGAACTGAAGGAGTATTTGCTCGATCTCTTTTCGGCATCTGAACTGGTCAATAATGGGATCATGAACAGGGCAGGTCTGGATAATCTGATCAACGAACATCTTGCCGGTAAAATTAACCACGGGCGCAGATTATTTACGCTTGTGATCCTCGAAAAGTGGCTGCAAAGCGGCAAGATGATGTTATAATAAATAACAATGAAAGCAGTTCTTTTTCCTGAATTAAACAAGAATTTTAACTTAACGGACAAGAGTTTGCCGTTCTTCGGCAAGACTCTGCTTGAACGGCAGCTGGAGTGGCTGAAAAAATATACGCCGGTGACTGAAATTATTCTAGTTGCCGATGCTCTGCCGGCAGATATTGCAGATAGAGACGATGTTAAAGTAGTTTCTGCCGGCATTTTTGATGGGTTTAATATTGCCTGTGTAAAAGAACATCTGGACAGCGATCATTTTATTTTAGTTTTAGGCAATATTTTTTCGCTGGAGGTTTTTGAGCGTCTGCCGAAGATACAAAAAGAGAAAAAAGCCGATCTGATCTTTTATTATACCGAGAAACAAAATTATGAAGAGGGCTTTTTTGTTGATGTCGCAGAAAAAAGCGGTGACTTAAAAAACATTTTATATAACGAACAGAGCTGTCAGCATTATCTGGCGAATATTTTTTATCTTGACCCGGAGCTTTTGAGTTACTTTGTTGAGGATGAACTTGATTTTCATCTGCAGTTTCTGCCCGAGATCATTAAACGGAAAAAGAGGATTAGCGGCGTTAAAACAGAGGGGTATTATAAGAACATCAATACAGCTGAAAATTATTATCAAACGCTGTTCGAGATCCTCAAAAAAGATCTCATAGAATTTAATGAAAATAAAATAGGAGATAACTTCTGCGGTGACAACTGCGCGCTCGATTTTTCCTGCCGGACAGATAAAAGAAATTATTTTGGCGGCAATTTTTCAGCCGGAGCCGAGAGTAAAATAAAGAACACGATTGTTTTTAACGACTGTGTTATTGGCAAGAATGTTATTTTAAAAAATAGCCTGCTGCTGCCGGGCACTAAAATAGCTGATAACTGCGAACTGGATGGCGCTTTACTGGGCAGTGCTTGTGAAATAGGGAACAATGTCCGTCTGCCTAAAGAGATGCTGCTGGCCAGACTTTCTAAAATAAGTAACGGTTCAGGGGGTAGAAATGCTTAAACGAATAGAGAACAAGACCAGAAAAGTAATAACTTTGATCAAGGTCATTAACGATGTGGCGGTCGTTGCGCTGAGCGTTATAATTGGTTACGCCTTAAAGTTCAAATTGTATGTTTTTGGGCTCAGCTCTTACCATATGCCCAGCGCGCAGATAGAGGCGTATCTTGACGTTCTATTCTATATCATAATTCTCTGGCTCTTTTCTTTCAGCGTTAACGGTATGTATAAGCACTATACTGGACCGCTGGCTAAAATGAATCTTTTTAAAGCGATAGTTAAAAGTATTTTCTTTGGCGTTTTTGAGGTCATGGCCTTTACTTTTATTTACAAGAGCTTCCCGGGTTCGCGCTATGTGCTGATCTATTCTGCTTTTGTCGCCATTGTGCTGCTCATTATTACCAGAAATATTATCCATACTTTTTCTAATTTTCTGCATAAAAAAGGGCTCGGCAATAAACGGACCATTATTATCGGCACTTCAACGCAGGCGCAGCGTCTGGCTGAACGGCTAATTGGCTATCCTGAATACGGTTTTAACTGTCTTGGCTTTATTGCCGACGGTGCCCCTAAAAAAATAATTCACCCTTTAAAAGAGCGCTTTTTATTGCTTGGCAAAACAAAAGATGTTGAACATATTATAAAAAAATACCGCGTTGATGCTGTTTTTTTAGCCGATGAATCGTATGATATGGAAGATATTTTAAGACTTGATAGTTTTTGTAAAGCCACCGGTCGCTATATGCGCTTTCTGCCGACCAGGTATCTGCTCAAACAAAAAGAGATCTCTTTTGAAATGCTCGATTCTGTGCAGCTGCTGGCGATTAAAGAGCTGGAATTTCCGTTCGCGCAGCGGCTGCAAAAAAGGCTCTTTGATCTCTGCATTGCAGTCCCACTTTTTGTTCTGACACTGCCGCTGATGGCTTTGTTGGCGCTCCTTGTAAAAATAACATCGCCCGGCCCGGTAATTTATAAGCAGAAACGGGTAACAGAGCAGGGTAGAGAGTTTGATTTTTATAAGTTCCGTTCGATGCGTAATGACGCTGAAAAAGGTGGGAAGCCGATCCTTTCGACCGGCGATCAGAAAGCGCGCACAACGCTTATTGGCAACTTTTTGCGCAAGAGCTCTTTAGATGAACTGCCGCAATTGTTCAATATTTTAAAGGGCGATATGTCGATAGTTGGGCCGCGCCCGGAACGCCCTTATTTTAATAACAAGTATAAAAAGAGTGTAGCGGGCTGGAACAACCGGCTTTTGGTCAAAGGCGGACTGACCGGCTGGGCGCAGGTCAATGGCCGGGCAGAACTTTCTGCTTCGCCTTACGAGAAGTTGAATTACGATGTTTATTATATTGCCAACTGGTCTGTTTTCTTTGATCTCAAAATACTTTTAGATACTTTTGGTAAAGTTATTTTGCAGAAGGATGTATATTAATTAAAATAACTATATGCTTAAAAAAGGGAGGTTATCGAATGTTAGACAGAAAAAGTATCTCAATAAAAAAGGAACCGCTTAAAATGACCGCGGCGGCAGTTGCGCTGCCTGTAGCATTTATGTTTTTTGCAGCGGGGCTGACATCGTCAATATTGGTTATTTATTTGCTGGGTCTGGCGGCAAAGATGAGCCCTAAAAATTTATTGGCTATGGTCAATAAATAGCAGGGATATGCTTCACCTTTCATTTGTGTTAATATCGTTTAATTATGAAACTTGGTGTAAATATTGATCACATAGCGACACTGCGTCAGGCCAGAAAAGATGTTTATCCTGATCTGGTTGCGGCGGCCAAAATTGCCGTTGAAGCTGGTGCAGACGGCATTACGATACATTTGCGTGAAGACCGCCGCCATATTCAAGACGCTGATGTCTATGCCATTAGAAAAGCACTGCCGCAGACGCATTTAAATTTAGAGATGGCCGCGGTAGATGAAATTGCCGCTATTGCCAGTGATGCTAAAGTCAACGCCGTTTGTCTTGTGCCGGAGAAAAGAGCAGAAATTACTACCGAAGGCGGCCTGGATGTTGTTAGTAATTTTGAGCAGATAAAAAAAATCAGCAATAAACTAGCGGCTGTCGGTATTGAGGTCTCTCATTTTATTGACCCTGACCAGGCTCAAATTAAAGCAGCTAAAGAGAGCGGGGCAGAGTATATTGAATTACACACCGGCACTTATGCCGAATATTCAGACAGCAAGCGCCAGGGTTATGATCCGGAGAAGGCACAAATAGAATTAAATAAGCTTTTAGATGCAGCGAGGCTTGCGCAGACACTTGGCTTAAAAGTAAATGCGGGGCACGGCCTCACCTATGAAAATACTTCAGCAATTGCTGCTCACCACGAGCTTTTTGAAGAGCTTAATATTGGTCACAATATTATTGCCGAAGCTGTTTTTAGCGGGTTAGCAGCGGCAGTAAAAAAAATGAAAGCGCTTTTGTAGCGCTGAAATACTTCTTTAATACTTTCATTTTGCAACAATAATTGACAGCGTGCGATATAATATAGCTATATTTTCTTAGGAGTTTATTTTAATGAATTATAAAAAAGTTGTCTCTATCGCCGATCTTAAAAAAAGTAAATATAATGAATATGGTTTAACTCAAAAACAAATAGATGAGATACTCCAAAACAAAAAAAAGCAAAATGAACTTATAAAAAAACATGACACAGGTAATTATGAAGCACCAATTACACAAAATGATATTGATGATTTTTGGAAAA
>CAYUXF010000078.1:0-5886 GCA_964448755.1 uncultured bacterium | reverse complement strand
GCTAGGGGATGGGGTCATAATAAACTGCCAATTATTTTATTGGACAGTAGTGATCCTCTCCTTCTCTTTAGAAGAGAGGGGACACCGCCGCTAGGCGGAGGGATGAGTTTAGATCTTCGGGTAGATCCGCACTCTTCTATTTGGTTCTTCGCCAATAGATTCGCAGCGCAGACCTTTTTCCGTACAATAATGTTTTTGGAGGCGCCGAACATAAGTACCAGCCGGCGAAACTTCTGCCACCTTGCCGTTGTTTTCTACATATTTAATAACCTCTTCCACTTCGCGCAAGGCCACATTAATAGCATCCTGATCTGTATCATAGAGTTTAAAGGCATAACTTAAAAATTTATTAATTTGTGCCGTGGTGTCTGAGCGGATAACATGCAGCGGTAATTTCTTGCCCTGAATTGAGCGGATAAAATTAGAATTCGGCTTATTATGTGTCTTAGTAGTTACAACAATATCCGCTTCTTCTAAATTCATGACTACCCGCGCATTAATATTTAAAACTTTCAGAGCCCGCAGCAGCCTTGTTCTGTTAATACCAAAGGCATAAATAGCCACCCGTTTATCTAAAAGATCTTTATCAAGTTTTTCTTCCGCCTCTTCATCAAGCTGGACATCATAAAGCTGAGTAGCTTCGTTTTGAACCATCCGGATAGAACCGTCGCGCTCAATAGTTCTAATTTCCGGTTTAGGCTTTTTACTGCGCAGAATAGCATCTACGGTTAAGGCGGTATCGTGGTAAATGCCCACAGTGTTATAATCGTGGATCTCTACTAAAACTTGAAAAGTAGGCGGCGCTTTACGTTCTAAAATAGTCTTTTGTGAATTTCTTCTTTTAGCTTCGTCGTCACCTAAAATAACTGCCTGCACACCGCCAACCAGGTCTGATAAAGTAGGATTTTTAATGAGATTTTCTATAGTGGTGCCGTGCGCAGTGCCAATTAATTGGACCCCTCTCTCCGCAATAGTTCTGGCCGCTGCCGATTCTGCTTCCGTGCCAATTTCATCAACAACAATGATCTGCGGCATATGATTTTCTACCGCTTCGATCATAACATCATGCTGACGATCTGGTGAAGAAACCTGCATCCGACGGGCTAAGCCGATAGCTGGATGCGGAATATCACCATCACCGGCGATCTCATTACTGGTATCAACAATTACAACTCTCTTATGATAATCAGAAGCCAGAACCCTGGCCATTTCTCTTAACTTAGTGGTCTTACCAACACCTGGTCCACCCATGACCAAAATATTTTTACCAGAGCTGATAATATCGGAAATGACATCAATAGTGCCATAAACTGCCCGGCCGACACGGCAGGTCAAACCGATGATCTTGCCCATGCGGTTGCGCATACAAGAAATACGGTGCAAGGTTCGTTCAATACCGGCCCGGTTATCGGTATTAAACGAGCCGACCATATTGACAACGTGATCAATATCCTCCTGAGTCACGACATCTTTATCTAAATAAACAGCCTTATTGCTGGTATACCTAAATTCCGGTGAACGGCCAAGATCAAGAACGACCTCACTTAAACCTTCTGAATTTCTTTCTTTTTTTAAATGACGGGAAACTCTCAGCGGCAACAACTCTAACAATTGATCTATATTATCGGTTATTTTATTAACAACGGAATCGGTCACAGGCAAGCCCCCCTTTAATAATTATTTAAAATTATAGCACAATCATTCCTGATTCTCCGCAGGTTTATTCTCAATCAATACTAACTGTATAAAAAAAGCCCCTCGTAAAAGAGGGGCTTTTTTAAAAAGAAAATTAAAAAAATTAGCTCCGGTGTTTAACTTTATCTTTTAAGATACGTCCTGCCACAAAAGTTGGTGTTTTGGTATCAGGTATAAATATCTTTTCACCGGTTTGGGGGTTTCTACCTTCACGGCCAGAGCGATTACGAACCTCAAAAATCCCAAAGCCGACTAGGCGCACTTTTTCGCCAGCCGCCAAAGCTGTACAAATATTATCCAGCGCCGCATCTAAAATTTCTAAGATCTCATTTTTATTTTTACCAAGTTGTCTGGCCACTAAATTAGCAAGATCTTTTTTATTCATGGCAAAATACCTCCCTTATAATTTTATATTAACGGCTGGCATGGAAAGCACAAAGTGCTTTAAGATCTTCCCAATCCTGATCTATTTCCACTTGAACGGCAGCTAGCATCTCTTCATTGCCAGGCTTAAAAAGGTGTTTGAATCTACCCTGCATCTTTAGCCAATCTTTGACAGCTATTTTTTTATCTTTAGGATCATAATTTAATTTATATTTACCGTTCTCTACTTCATAGAGCGGCCAGGCACAGCAATCGGCAGCCATTTGTGTCAATTTAACAGTATCTTCGGATTTAGTTATCCAGCCCAGAGGACAGGTAGCCAAAACATTAATAAATTTAGGCCCTTTGATCTCCATAGCTTTTTCTATTTTTCTGGTCAGATCAAGCCAGTTACCGCCAATAGTCTGCGCAACATAAGGAATATTATGTGCAGCCATAATTTTTGTGAGGTCTTTGGTTTTTTGTTCTTTACCTGGTTTAACTGAACCGGCCGGCGCAGTAGTGGTACTGGCATAACGCGGTGTGCCGCCGGAGCGCTGGATACCGGTATTCATATAAGCGCCGTTGTTATAACAAATATAAAGCATGTCATGGCCGCGCTCCATCGCACCAGAAAGCGACTGAAAACCAATATCATAAGTACCGCCATCGCCGCCAAAAGCGACAAATTTAACATTTTTTTCCGCCATTTGACCAGAACGAACCATTGAAGTATAGGCCGCTTCTACACCAGAACAAGTAGCCGCACTGTTCTCAAAAGCGTTGTGTAAAAAAGGGACATTCCAGGAGGTATAAGGAAAAATAGAGCTATTAACTTCGTTACAACCAGTTGCGCCAACCACAACTACCGGATACTTGGAAGTTATAGTTTGAAGTGCCAATCTGAAAATATTTGGATAACCGCAACCAGCACAGGCTGTATGTCCACCAGCATACTTTTCTTCTATTAATGCAAGATCTTTTAATTTAGCCATTTTTTAATTCCTCCTATTTTCTTAATCCGAGATAAGAGACCGTTTCACCGATATTATCTGAATCTTTTATTTTATTAAGTCTGGCATAAACATCTCTGATCATATGTAAGTCGATATCGCGACCGCCCAAACCATAGATATAGTTAACCACGTTGGTCTTGATGTTTTTGTTGAATAAGGCAGCACAAACCTCTGTATAAACAGGACCGCCAAAAGCGTTAAGCGAATCAGATCTGTCAAGAATAGCGATAGCCTTGGCTTTTGCAAGAGCAGAAGCTATTTCATCGGCAGGAAAAGGACGAAAAACACGGACTTTTAAAAGACCGGCTTTTTCACCTTTAGCGCGCAGTTCATCAACAATCGTCTTAGTTGTACCAGCAGTAGAACCAAGACACAGAATTACTGTTTCTGCGTCGTCCATTTGATATTTTTCAATCAGGTCATACGCTCTGCCATATTTTTCGCCAAATTCCTTGCCAACTTTTTTAATAACTTCCAGTGAGTTCTCTAAAGCCCGGACAATAGGATATCTGTGTTCAAAATAATAATTTTGCACATCGATCGAACCGATCGTCACCGGTTTTTCTACGTCTAGTAAGGGATTAATGGCCTTGAAATTGCCAATGAAATTTTGAACTTCATCGTCCGGTAGCATTTTAATACCCTGCATAGCGTGAGAAATAATAAAGCCGTCCGTTGTTACCATAGCCGGCAGACGAACAGACATATCTTCGGCAATTTTAATTGCCTGAATAGTATTGTCATAAGCTTCCTGAGCATTTTCCGAGAAGATCTGGATCCAGCCGGCATCACGGCAGAACATCGTATCGGAATGATCGCAGTGAATATTGATCGGTCCGGAGATCGCTCTATTTACTTCAGGCATAACGATCGGCAGTCTTAAAGCAGCAACGATCGGCAGAATTTCGGCCATTATCATCAAGCCCTGTGAAGATGTTGCGGTCATTACTCTGGCACCGGCAGCTGAACCGCCGAGAGCGGCAGACATAGCGGAATGTTCAGATTCTACAGTGATCATTTCGGTCTTTACTTTACCATTGGCTACAAAAGAAGAAACTATCTGCGCTATTTCTGTAGCAGGTGTAATTGGATAAGCGGGAAAAATATCAGGATTGATCTGACGGATCGCCTCTGCCATTGCTTCATTACCCGTTTTGGCAACGGTCGTTTGTTTTACTTTTGTCATTGTTTCCATTTCCTTTCTCCTTCTTTTAATTAACGGGCTTTTTGCATCGAAATAGCTTTTTTAGGACAGATCGAAGCGCAAATGCCGCACCCTTTACAGTGATCCAGATCAATACCGGCCATTTTCATACCGGTCGGGTTATCGCTCTTTTCCATTTTAATACAGGAATCTGGACAATAAGCCCAGCATTGACCACAGTTAATACAGCTAGCCTCATCGACTACCGGCTTATTAACTTTCCAGTCACCGGTCTTTCTCATTAAAGAAGATCCTGGCTCCAGCCAGACACCGCCATGTGGTAGTTCATCAACTTTTAAATTACCTTTATATAATGACTCCGTAAATTTAGTTTTCATTTTAAATTCTCCCCTTATTATTTTAACTGCTCATAAGCGTCTTTAATAGCGTTAACATTACCCGCTACTACTTCCGGCTTACTGGCAAATTTCTTAGTAAGTTTCTGGGTAGTATCTTCCAGCATAGCTGCAAAATCAAACAGGCCAGTAGCTTTAACTAAAGCACCGAGCATTGGCGTATTAGGTTTATTTAAGCCGATATTTTTAACGGCAATACCTGAAGCATCAACGGTAAAAATTTTGCCGTTAAATTTTAATTTTTCTTTATAATCAGCAGCACTTTTTTCAGTATTAATAATAATCGTACCGTTATCTGGAACACCTTCTAAGATATTGACCGAGTCACAAAGCGTCTCATCTAAAACCAAAACGACTTGCGGATGTTCTACAGCACAATGTAAATGGATCGGTTGATCAGATATTCTATTAAAAGATTTTACCGGCGCGCCCATTCTCTCCGGACCGTATTCAGGAAAAGCCTGCACCTCTTTGCCGGTAGAAAGTGCTGCATCGGCAACTAATAAAGCCGCTGTTTTAGCACCCTGACCACCACGACCATGCCATCTTATTTCTGTCATTTCGCTCATTTTTTCTATTCCTCCCTTTATTTAGATACAATTTTTGGCTGTTTTATAGCAAAAACCGAGGTGGTAAATTTAACATATCTCACGACAGAGTTCAAGATTAATAGATCACTTTGATTTACCGCTGACAAATAACGGTATATAATCACTCCCCATGTTTAAAAAAATTACCGTTTTTATCTTAGCCTTAACAGTTATTTTATCATCATTTTTATTTGGTTTTACGCCAAAAAAGCTGCCTGGCGGGACAAAAATATCTTCTTTTATAAAAAATATCACCGGCAAGAATTATATAGCAGATCTTACAGCTGCCAGCAGTAAACCAGGTATTTTAACAGAAAAGGAACTAGAAAAAATAATTGCCGAGATCAAAAAAAGCCGTTATTTGATCAAAACTGTCTATTTGCCCTGGCCGGCCGAAAAATTAACAACACCGGAAACTGCCACAATTTTAAAAAAATTTCACCGTGAAAATATTAAGGTTTTTTATCTAGTTAACCGTACGGAATTATTGAACACACCAGCAGAAGCAGAAAAGATCATCACCAGTCTCATCAATTATAATGAACAACAGCAAAGATCAAACAAAGACTTTTTTGACGGTCTGGTTTTTGATCTAAAGCCTTATTTGCATCCGCTCTGGCAGGATCAGCCCGAAAAACTGCTAGCTGCTTTACTGGAAATAA
>CAYUXF010000077.1:0-5949 GCA_964448755.1 uncultured bacterium | reverse complement strand
GGTTTGTCCCAGCAGGCAAAAGAACATTGCGGATAATTACTGCAGCCGTAAAAGATCCGGCCGCGTTTGGATTTTCTTTCAATAATATCTCCGCCACAGCTGGGGCATTCGGCATAATCTATTTTTTTTACAATTGATTTAGTATTGCGGCAGTCCGGGAAACCGGAGCAGGCCATAAAGTCGCCAAAGCGGCCAGATTTGATCATCATGGGTTTGCCGCATTTCTCACAATCTTCGCCCGCTTCTATTTCTGGCGGACGCATCTCTTCCATGTTTTCTTCGGCTGCTGACAATTCTTTTTCAAACGGACCGTAAAATTCGGTCAACATATTTTTCCAGTCAATGGTACCTTCTGCTACGGCATCGAGCTTTTCTTCCATGCCGGCGGTAAAGCCGATATCAACAATTTCCTGGAAATGTTTTTTTAATTGAATGTTAACTATCTTGCCGAGATCTGAAGGGACCAGTGCTTTGCCTTCTCGAGTAACATAGTTGCGGTATAAAATAGTTGAAATGATCGGCGCATAAGTTGACGGCCGGCCGATCCCTTTTTCTTCCAGTTCCTTAACTAAGGAGGCCTCAGTATAGCGGGGCGGCGGCTGGGTGAAATGCTGTAACGGCAATACTTTTTCTGTTTTTAGTTTTTCTGCTTCATTAATAACGGGCAGTAACTTATTGTCATTGTCGTTGTTGTTGGTCTGTTCATCCTGCTGTTCTTCATATAACTTTAAAAAGCCGGGAAATTTAATTATTGAACCGGTAGCTTTTAAGAGATAATCGCCGGCAGTTATCTCTACAGAAGTTTGATCATAGACCGCTTCTGGCATTTGTGAGGAGACAAAACGGAGCCAGATCAATTTATAAAGCTTGTACTGATCTTCATCTAAATATTCTTTGATCTTTTCCGGTTCGCGTAGAACAGATGTTGGTCTAATAGCTTCGTGAGCATCTTGTGATGATTTTTTCTGTTTAAAGGTCCGGAATTCTTTAATGTGATATTCCGGGTCAAAGTTTTTACTAATGAACTCTTTTAATTCCGCTAAAGCGCTGTCGGAAGTTCTGGTAGAGTCGGTACGCATATAAGTTATTAAACCGACCGGAGATTCTTCGCCAATATCAATACCTTCGTATAAACGCTGAGCGACGAACATGGTTTTCTTGGCGTTAAAGTAATGGCGGCGCGCCGCTTCCTGCTGCAGGGTACTGGTAATAAAAGGGGCCACCGGATTGCGGCGGCGTTCTTTTTTTGTAACATTGCTTACTACCGCTTCACTGCCGGTGATATTTTTTTCTATGTCGGCTGCCTCTGCAGCGGAACTTATTTTGAAGTCAGGAACTTTCTCTTTTTTATTAAAGACTTTAGCGGTCAGTAAGTCCTGGCGAGGGGTCTGATAATTGACCTCAATACTCCAGTATTCTTCCGGTTTAAAATTTTCTATTGCTTCTTCGCGGTCGCAGATGATCCGCATGGCGGCAGATTGCACACGGCCGGCCGATAAACCGCGTTTAACTTTTTTCCAGAGGATCGGCGATATTTTATAGCCGACCAGCCGGTCTAAACAGCGGCGGGCTTGCTGGGCATTGACCCGGTTAAGATCTATGTTGCGGGCTTCATTAAATGAATTTAAGACAGCATTCTTAGTGATCTCGTTAAACTCGATTCGGCTGTATTTTTCCGGCGCCAAATTTAAGGCATAAGTTAAATGCCAGGCAATTGCTTCTCCTTCGCGGTCAGGGTCGGGAGCCAGAAAAACTTTTTCGGCATGCTCGGCGTATTCTTTTAGTTCGTTGACGAACTTGTTCTTGCCTTTAATGATAATGTAGTAGGGCTCAAAATTATTTTCAGTGTCGACACCTAATTTGCTTTTAGGCAGGTCGCGTAAATGACCCATAGAGGAAAGTACTTTATATCCTTTGCCGAGATATTTTTCGATAGTTTTAGATTTAGCTGGCGATTCGACAATTACCAAATACTTATAGTTAAAACTTTTGGCTTTTGCTTTGGTTCTTTTTTTGCCGGTAGTTTTCTTTTTAACAGCCATTTTTTTCCTTTTTAAAAGAAGCCAGAATTTATAAAACACTGTTTTACCTGTTTTTTTTTATACTTGTCAAGTTGTAAAAATAAAAATTAGAAAATAATGAAAAAATCCCTCACCCGGCTGACGCCGCCCTCTCCCAAAAAAAATGAAAAAAAAGAGGATGGGAGAGGGCCAAAAGTCATCTTTAGTCGTGAACCGTTCGCTTCCTCAAGCCTCAGTACAACGGCCAGGTGGAAGCGGCAGTTTAACTTAAATAAAAGCGCTTTAACTTAGTTAGATAATCTAATATAATTTGCATTGGATAACGTAATTTAAAGAGGGGGAGTTCATGAGTGTAGATGTAGTCAGTTCATTAATGAACGATGCGATCATTTTAGTTTTACTGCTTTCGCTCCCTTCAATTGGTTTAGGTTTAATAATTGGTCTGGCAGTTTCTATTATGCAGGCTTTAACGCAAGTGCAGGAACAAACACTGACGTTTGTGCCCAAGATGATCGTTGTTCTGTTGATGATCGGGTTGACTGCCGGTTGGATGGGCTCGCAATTAAACGCTTTTTGTCAGCGGCTCTGGGTGATGATCCCTAACTTAAAATAAAATGGCTATCTCTTTTATTCAAATACAGGTTTTTATTCTGATCTTTGCCAGAATCTTAGGTCTTTTTATGGAGACGCCTATTCTCAGTGAGAAAATGGTGCCGCGGAATGTCAAAAACGGCTTCATGTTTTTTTTCGCTTTCTTGCTCTGGTTTGTGGTCCCTTTTTCCGGTGAACAGCTGCCGCAAAGTGTGCCGCTGTTTATTATTGCTTTTTTAAATGAATTTATGGTCGGTTTTATTATCGGCTTTATTGCTAAAGTTATTTTTGCCGGCGTAGAAGCGGCCGGTGAAATTATGGGTGCTCAAATGGGTTTGTCTGTTTCTTCTATGCTTGATCCCACTACCGGGAGCCAGACCTCGCTGCCGACAAAGCTTTTGCGCTGGGTAATTATTGTGGTTTTTTTTATTGTTGATGGACATCATTTTATGCTGGTGGCTCTGGAGCGCAGTTTTAGGATGCTGCCGTTAATGAATTCCTGGAATATTCAGCTGGCCGCGGAGCAAATTGTTTTTCTGGGCGTTAATATTTTTGCCATTGGTATTCAGCTGGCGGCACCAATTATTTTAACTATTTTTTTGATCGATTTTGCTTTTGGCTTGATCTCCCGCGTTGCGCCGCAGGTTAACGTCTTTATGCTCGGTTTTCAGCTAAAACCGCCGGTGGGTATTTTTATTTTTCTTTTAACTATTCCTTTATTAGTAGAACGAGTTATCTGGATAGTGAGCGTGATAGTGGAAAAATATCTCAATGTGATGGTTTATTTTAAGATGTAGAAACTTTAAACATCGTTAATTATTGTATTTTGTTTATATTTAAATTCTTTTATTGTTTTTGTTGAGTTTGTTTTTTTGGGGATTTCTTTGCTGCTAAGCAAGTTTGATAATTGTTCTTTTAAAGTATCAAATTTATCTTTATATTTTTGATTTCCGGCTGGTGCATTTGCTGGGGCAACCGTGCCAATTTTATCGCTGTGTTCAGTTTTTTTTGAAATATTCTTTACCTGTTCATTAAGCACTTGTTCATTTTGTTTTATTTTTTTATCTAAAAATTTAATTACATTTTCATTTTCACCAATACCTAGTGTTTTTCTGTCTTTGGCGGACAGTTGGTAACCGCTCTGAACTTTTTTGCGTAGAATTATATAACTCAGATTCTGGATTACCCGGCTGGCTGCTGCCTGATCTTTTTCTGCAAGAGTTAAATAAAGATCATAGCCGACCATTCCTTCAAAATACTTTCCCGCTGCCGCGCTGAGTTTTTCTGCTAATTTTGCCGTATTTGAGATCCCTTTTATATATACAGAGCCTACTAGAAGTACTCCCATAGCACAATCAAAGACCTCTCGTTCGCTTAAATATTCTCCGGCTATAAAGCGCTCGATTACTGAATAAGTTTGTAGTGCAGTGCTAATAGTTATTAAAGTTAAGCCAGCGCCTTGTGTTATTCCTGTTGGAATGAGGCAAAGTGCGCCGCCTAACAACATGGTGGTTGATGCGGCCGCACCTGTCGCGTAGCGGTGCGGCGTGTTTTCTATTTTTGTTGTGATCAGCTTATGCTCTGCGTTATTACCAGTTGCATTATTGTTGTCTGTATCATGGTAAGCGATAAGGGTGTCGGCAGGAAGAATGCTTGTGTTTTTGATGAAATCACGCCAGGTTTCTGCGCGAGTAACTCCATTATAGTTACGTCCAGAAAAAATATCTACAAAATGATATTTTCCATCTGTGCCGATCCCGCCGATCAATGAGATGAAGTAACTTTTGCCGCTTTGCGGATCTATACAATAAAACTGCTTTATTTCCAGTTTGCTAAGATCTACGCCAGTTGATTTTAAATAGGCTAAACCTTTATGTACGGCAGGCGTTCTGTTTTGAAAAAGCAAAGTATTTATATTATTGCGCAATTCATCAGGATTTGCTTTTTCCCATGCTGAAGTGGCGCTTGTTAAATTCATTTGAGCATCTTTACTAAATCTTGTTTCGCTGTTTTTTAAGATAGCTTGAATGTTGTTTTCATCTGCGCCATTGCGCTTTAGCCAGATCAAAAGAAAACTCTCCCGGGAAAAAGAATTAATGAATTTGTATTCGGCAATACCATTTTTTTCTTTTGCGTCTTTGGTTTTTTGATAGACTGAATAGCTTCCGTCAGGATATTTTCTTACATAATAATCACCGTTTGCGGTTGGTATTTTTACAGATAGAAATTCCCCAGCTACATCTGTCCAGACATCGGTATAGAGGCTATCTGTAAAATTGATTGCCAGTATTTTTAAAATTTCTGTGATTGATACTGCCGGCTGAGAAAGCGCTTCTTCGGTAATTCCTGTTTGTAGTGCTAGTTCTTTTATCTTTTGGTTGGTTTTTTCTTGTTCTATAGCAAATTCACGGTCGCTGGCGCCTATTTGCCTTTCTTTGCAACTGTTTTTTTCTTGCTGGATAGCTAGACGGTAGGCGTTTATTATTATATCTTTGCCGATTTTGTTATTTGCAAAATAATTTGAGATGATCTTCTCAAGTGCTTTTATTTCATTTTCACCTATCCTGCCAGATCTTAGTCCTGCCACAATATCTTCCTGGAGTTTGTCTAGATATCGGTAGAGTTCTTCTCGGTCGGTCATTTTGGTTATTCCATATTCTTCGAGTGAACCTTTGTTTGTTACTCGCAAGAGCTTTGCTTCTGGTGTCTGAGCATATTTTTTAAAATTTTCACGATCGGCTCTATGAAATCTTTCTGTTGTAGATAATTCTAGTTGTTTAAATTTTCCGGTGTATTCTCCGTTGTTGTGTTGCTGCTTATGACGGTCATCTTTTATTGTTAGAGAATAAACTGCTCCATTTGTTCCTTTAATATAAACGACAATTTTATTCGTTTTTTGCTGTACAACTTTATAGACCGTTCCGATCTGTTTGTCTCCACAACTTACAATGTCTCCATTGCTTACTCTGCCGTAGCCGGGAGTGTTTTTAAATTGTTGATCTCCATCTCTTATTGAAAAAGACATTTTTTTCCCCAGATATTTTTATAAAGTATATATGCCCTGAATAAAACAATTTTATACATTCAGGATATATCTATTTATTAGTAGAACGAGTTATCTGGATAGTGAGCGTGATAGTGGGAAAATATCTCAATGTGATGGTTTATTTTAAGATGTAGCCTCTGACCTAGTTTTTTTAAGTCAATTAAAAATCCCAAATTTAAAAAATTCCAGCGTAATAATTCTTTGTAATTTTATCATTTTATTACAGAGTGAAAAAGAAAAAATACTGTCGATATAAAAAATTCTAGAAAAAATTTTTTATAAAAACAAACT
>CAYUXF010000076.1:0-6159 GCA_964448755.1 uncultured bacterium | reverse complement strand
ATTGAAAAAAAACGGACTTATAATATCTATGAAGAACTGGTGAATATTTACAAAAATTATAGCCAGCGCATTGATACCGGCCCGCTCAACAGAACATTACAGAAAATAGTTCAAGAAAATCCGCCTAAATCTTTCCACAATAAGATCTTAAAAATATACTATGCCTCACAGGTATCCACTAAGCCGCCGGAAATTCTGATCTTTATTAACAATAGCAAATATCTCCATTTTTCTTATAAACGTTATCTGACCAATAAATTGCGCGAAAATTTTGGCTTTGAAGGCTCACCTTTAAACCTCTATTTTAAAAATAAACCGGTCGGCAAAGAGAGAACCAGGCCTTCTAAGAAAGAAGATAAGTTCTAAACTCTGCCGCTATTTGCGCAGCAATAACCTCACGGTCAAGTTCAGCGCCGGCTAGTTCCGCAACAGTGACCATACTTTGATTAAGCTGCGCGATGTCTATTAATTCAGCAAAATCTTCACTCAAAACACTCAAAGGCAGAGAGCCCTGTTGTAAGAAAACATTCTTGCCGCGGCGCTGTGCTGAACCAAGTAATTTGCGGCCGCCGCTTAAGACCTCGTATTTGGCGGGTCGGGCAAAACAAAGCGCTTCGTTAAGAACATCTGCGCCCCTACTGCGCGCTAATTCAACTGAAAGGCCCAACTTATTTAAGCCGGCAATAATTATTTCTGAAATACGGTTACAGGAAGGGATAATACCGCCGGGAAAAAGCTTTTGATCGGCAACCAGACAATAAGTCAATTCGCCGGGCTGATGAAAGACCATGCCACCGCCGGTTGGCCTGCTGACCAATTCAATATCCAGCGCGGCTGCTTTTTTTACATCGACCAGTTCCGCTATTTTTTGTGAATAACCAAAGGAAATAGTTTTTTTTTGCCAGGTATAAAAACTTAAATAGAAAAAATTCTCAATGGCTTCTTTTTCGGAATTTAAAAACTTTTCACTATCACGGCGCATATTTTCCGCGCCGGCAAAAGCGCCTAAAAACTCAATTTTCAAAGACACTAATGAGATTCCGTTTGGTGATATTTAGCGGCAATGCCGAGGATCTTTTCTTCCAGCTGACCGTCACGCAATAAAGCGGCGGCAATAGTATCTTTCATGTGTTCATAAGCAGGAAAACTTTTAATATCTTCACTGAATTCATTTAATAAAGCCAACTCTACTACTTTATTAACCAGCGCTTCTTTAGTAAGAGAGGGATCACGGCCTAATTCCCGAGCCAATAAATTTTTAAAAGCGAGAAGTCTTTCCTCATATTGTGAATCACCTTTAACTTTACGGCTGACAATTTTAGCGGCAGAGATATTTTTTTCTGTAGTATTGTTAACTGTCCTCTGCTCTCTGATCATAGTTGGCCTCCCTGCCCTCAAATAATAATTTATTATACTACTTAATCGTTGCTTTTAAAATAACAGTTCATTTTTTTATGTTCAATTTTCTAATATTCATCTACCGAAATAATACCAATAGACTGAACCTTAATATCCGGCACTACTTCATTATAAGACATAACACAAATGCTCGGATAATTCCGCTCAGTAAACTTCTTAAAATGCGGACGCAACCGCGGCG
The DNA here is from genome assembly GCA_964448755.1 of uncultured bacterium. GTDB lineage: Bacteria > Margulisbacteria > Termititenacia > Termititenacales > CAYUXF01 > CAYUXF01. The sequence continues at coordinate 4,559 of CAYUXF010000076.1, read as the reverse complement.
AGCAAAGGACGATCGCCGTGCGGTTCATTTTTTGGAAATTAGCCATCTGCTCCTGGACCTGTTCTAAGACCTTTTCGCCAATGCTCGGATCAAGCGCCAAGAAAGAACCGTATTCAGACTGATGCAGCGAATTGACCATAGTTTCTTCTAAGCGCGGATCGATCGTAATGACCGTTAAAGTATCGTCTTTATCAACATACTGCGAACAAATTTGCCGCGAAAGCGACTGCCGAACATACTCTGCCAATAAACTGGTATCACGCGAAACATGAGCGTAGTCGGCCAATTTTTCTAAAATTGTGGAAAGATCGCGGATCGAGACTCTTTCTCTAACCAATAACTGCAAAACTTTATGTACCTGGCCGAGCGAAAGCATATCGGGCACCAATTCACGGACAATTGCCGCGTTGGTATTTTTGACCAGTTCCAGAAGCGACTGGACATTTTGTCTGGTCATGATCTCATCGGCATGCTGCTTAATAATTTCCGTAAAATGATTGGCCACATAATCGACCGGTGAAAGTACAATATAACCGGAACTCTGTAGCTGCGGCAGATAATCATCAAGCACCCAGGCGGCTGGCAGCTTAGTCACAGGATCTTCGGTCTCTTCACCGGAAATATTCTTTTCTGCCAGTTCTTCAACCGAAGCCATAACATAATGATAATTGACCAGCGCTACGCCGGTAGCTACTTTAGTGCCGCGAATTTCAATGACATACTCATTGGGCGGCAGAGAAAGATCATCCATGACCCGCACACCGGGAATAACAAAACCAAGTTCCTGGCCAATATGGTAACGGACCAACGTAATGCGCTCTAACAGCGGACCATCCTGACTGGGATCAATTAAAGGAACTAAATTACGGCCAGTCTTTAACGCTATCGGATCAAGTGCCAGCGTGCCAAGTAAATTTTCCGGTTTCTTTAAGGCCTCTTTGGCCGCCTCAGCGTCTGAACCGATACCGCCGCCCAGTTCCGCTAATTCAGCCTGGGCCTGTTGTCTAAAAATAAGAAAGGCAATAGAAGCGCTCATGATCGCCATAACCATAAAAGGACCGGTCGGCAGCCCGGGAACAAAAGCAAAAACAGCCAGGATCATTCCCGTATAAGCAAAGGCGCGCGGCTGGCGGGTCAACTCCTTGATAAGATCGGAACCGAGCGAGAATTCTGAAGCAGATTTAGTTACAACTAAACCGGTCGCCATAGAGAGCAACAGAGCCGGTATCTGCGAGACCAAACCGTCACCAATCGTCAGTTTAAAATAGGTATTCATCGCTTCTTGAATTGTCAGACTTTTCTGCATAACACCAATGATCATACCGCCGATCAGGTTAATTAAAACAATAATAATACCGGCAACAGCATCGCCGCGAACAAACTTATTGGCACCATCCATGGAACCGAAAAAAGTAGATTCTTTACTGAGATCTTCACGGCGCTGGCGAGCTTGGTCGCCGTCAATTAAGCCGGCATTAAGATCGGCATCAATGGCCATCTGTTTACCGGGCATGGCATCAAGTGTAAACCTGGCGGCAACTTCCGCTACGCGCTCGGCACCTTTGGTAATTACAATAAAGTTAACTAATACCAGTATGACGAAAATAACACCGCCAACCACAAAGTTGCCGGCCGTTACGAAATTGGCAAACGCCAAAATAACTTTACCGTCAAATGCCGGCCCCAGTGCTAAGATCAATCTAGTAGAGGAGACATTCAGCGCCAGACGATACAACGTTAAGACCAATATAATAGAAGGGAAAGATAACAAATCCAGCGAACGCTGCAAAAACATCGAGATCAATAAAATTGCCAAACCGGAAGAGATAGAAAAGACCATCAAAATATCTAATAACCAGGTCGGCATCGGCACGATCATCATGCCGATGATCAAAACCAATACCAGCGCGACGCCCATATCGCCGCCACGGAAAAAATCTTTAAAACTAAATTTTGAAACAGTAGCAGCCAAAGAAATCCCCCTCAGAATATAGCAGTATTTTACTAATTAGCGGCTTGTAAGTAAAGGGAGATTTAACTAAGCCCTGTTAACGATCGGCCGGTTCTTTTTAAACTTTTTATTGCGGCCCAGTTTATAGACAAATGCCAAGACCTCCGCTACCGCCCGGTAAAGTTCAGGCGGAATACTCTCGCCCGGCTCTGTCGTCTTATAAATACTGCGCGCCAGCTCCTCGTTCTCCACAATGGGGACATAATTCTCGTCGGCTATTTGCTTAATTTCTTCGGCCTGCAGACGCTGCCCTTTAGCTATTAATAACGGCGCTTTATCTACTTCCGGGTTATATCTAATAGCACAAGCTAAGTGGATCGGGTTAGTGACAACCACATCGGCATTGGGAACAGCTCCTTGCTGGCGGCGCATAGAGGCCTCGCGTTGTTTCTGCCGCTGGGCCTGTTTAATAATAGGATCACCTTCTAAACGCTTATACTCTTCTTTGACCTCTTGTTTGGTCATCATCATAGATTTATGGAATTCGTGCTTCTGATAAAGATAATCTAAAGCCGCGATAGCCACATAAAAACCGGCAACTTTCATAGAAATAGCCATCACTAACCCACCGACAAAGATCATTAAACTCCAAAGATCCATCGTCATAGCCGTAATAATAATAGGAATATTTTTCTTAATAACGCTCCAGACAATCATCGCCACTATAATAATCTTCAAGATCGTAATAAGGATCTGGACAAAACCTTTCATGGAAAAAATACGCTTTAAACCGCTCAAGGGGTTGAGTTTATCAAGCTTCGGCGTCATGGACTCGGCAGAAACCACAAACTGCGTCTGTAAATTCTCAATAATAATTGCGGTAAAAAAAGTAACGGCAAAAATAGGCAGCATTATTTTGAGCAGCGTCATAACAGAATGATTCAAAAGGGCATCGGCAAAAGGGGCATCTAAAATACGCGGCGCCTCTTTAATTTGCCGGAACATAAACTGAGAATATTCCACGATCCGATACCACATATCAGCAGCCACGCCTTTTAAGACCTGGTAAGTCACCAGGACAAGCACGGCGGTAGTTATCTCTTTAGATTTAGCGACCTGCCCTTTTTTACGGGCTTCCTGCAATTTATGCGGCGTAGGTTCCTCTGTCTTATCGCCGGTCTGTTCACCCAAAATACACCCCTAGTTTTTAGTGACAATAACTAAAGTATTATCGGGCAACAGGTCATAAATTTCAATGATGTCTTGATTGCTGTGATAGACGATCTTTAAAAACGCCATCGCTGCTCTCGATACAGCCTGCGGCCACTCGATCAGCGACGTTTATCTAAACTTATTTTTGAAAGTTACTTTTTAGAACGTTTCTTCCAAGACGCACTGGCTCTTTCAAAGATTTGATCTACGGATTGACCAGCATAAAGTTTTTTAGACAATTCAATAGAATCAACTTGTGGTTCTCTATTAAGCAAAGCTATAAATTTCATAACACCTATAGGCCCTAGAACTTTATTTAAAGCATTCATGCCATTGATCTTTATCTCTGTGTCATTAAGTGTAAAATCTTTTTTCATTGCCATCTCCTACTTATATATTCTATCGGATTATAAACTTCTAATCCATAATTTTTTGACATTTTTATCAAATCTATAGAAAAAAATAAAAGAAATCAAAACACAATCAATTTCTAGGTTTTAGTTACAATAACTAAAGTATTATCGGGCAACAGGTCATAAATTTCAATAATGTCTTGATTTGTTGCCATCTGCGAACCGGCACTATTAGACTGTTCAAACGTATGCCAAAACATCGCTGCTCTCGATACAGCCTGCGGCCACTCGATCAGCGACGTTTATCTTTAAAACACCTTATCAGCGTCCGCTGGGTTTGGGCAGCGCCCAAGGAAACCAACTATATTTCAATATTCTTTTGCGTTTTTAGCGCAGACGATAAATTATTTTATATTCGCTGCGCGAATTGTTTTCAAGGAACTGTTTTTTAATTTTTCTTTCATCCGATCACGAATGAATAAATTTCTAGTACACGCTCTATCCTAAAACAAGTTAAAAGTTTGGTGGAGCATTAAATTAAAAACTTTTATTATTTTAACCCCTCTATTTTCTCTGAGTTTTTTTATAAGTAGATCATCTTAAACAAAACAATTAAAACAATTCCAGCAATTACAAATGCAAATATAAATATATTAGAATATGGGCCCCACTGAAACATGTTATTAAGTATAAAAAGACAAACCTTTTCATAAATATTATTAATTTTACTCATTTCGACTCCTAATAAATTAAATTATATGCACGACTATATGCATTACTAACATTGCTCCAGTTTTCAGCCCCAATCATAACAGAACCTAAAACAATAGAACCAGCACCAATAGGAGTTCCACTCAGACCACTATTAACAGTATAATGTATAAACTGAGATCCAACTGCACTTAAAACACCAGAAGGTGGCGCATACATTGCTGAAAGTCCACCAAAACATAATTCATTAATTCCTGCCAGCTTGCCTGCAGAATCCGCCCTAAGCGCTCGTATTTCTTCAGCTGTATACTTCCAAGCAGTCTCCGTCGGTA
>CAYUXF010000075.1:0-6257 GCA_964448755.1 uncultured bacterium | reverse complement strand
CTAACATTCTTTTTTAGATCTATAGTTGTCCCGGAATTTGACGTATAAGAAATATCTTTCTCGTTCCAGTTATAAGGATACCCCGGGGTCGGCGGCTTATACTCACGTTTCCAGAGCAGGTCGGCACTGGAGTTAATAACACTGGCTAATGTCATCTGAAAACCAAGCCCCAATAAAGCAGAATAAGGTGTAAAATTACCAACTACACCTATAGCAAAACAGGTCGTCATAGTTATGGTCTTAAACCGCTCAAAACTATATTCCTGCTCTACAGAGTTAGCCTCATTATGCTGATTAAAATAACTACTCCGCGTCTCTTTATAACGAGAGAGAATGTTTTCTATTTGCGCTATCTCTCTGGTAACCGCCTCTTCAGAAAGAGCCGAAGAAGAATAAGTATTTTTATCTGTCATCTCCTGGTGAACTATAGAGCGAGATTTACGTAATTCCGAATTAACTTTATTATAGGCCTTTAACAAAAGGACCGAACTCTTGATCTCTTTTTCCAGTTTTAAAAAAGCTTTATCATCTTCAAATTTACCGTCCCCAAACCAGCCGGCAAAGGTCTTTACTTTTTTAGCGCTTATTTTTGTAGCGGTATTTAATTTATCATAAATATCGCAAATGGCATTACAGTTATATTCCGCTCTGTTACCAGTCGTTTTAGCAGTATAAAAACCAGATAAAGATCTGGTCATATTCTCATTATTTTTTTGTTCCGCTTTTCTGTAACGGTCAGCTATTTCCGCATTGGCTTCAGCCTGACGCATTTTTAACCATTGTTGTCTAATTTGAAAAGCCCCTACCGTAGCAACACCCAGAATATTAATTGCTATTTTAAGACCACTATCCAAACCATAATCCGCCAACGTATGAATTACCTTAGAAGCAGGATCAGGGCTTGCTAAGAGAGCATTAACAATTTTTTGAGCAATATAAGCTACTATAGAAGCACCTAAAACGCCAATAAAAAAACTTGTAAAGATTTTCTCAAAACTCATCTCGTGTTCAAGTTCTTTAACAAAATAATTTTCAGCTGTCGATTTCAAGAGCTGATTACGCGAATCAATAGCACTGGTAATATCATTGCGCATCGCACTGACACCCTTAGAGAGAAAATCATTCTCCGCCTTAATAATAGAAGAACTGGACATAGATTTATAACCCTCACGACCCTGCAGCATATCGGGGTCAGATTCGTTCATTTCGCTCATAACAATAGACTGCGCGTTAAATTTTTCTTCCATCAGCATCGCTATCATGCTCTGGATATTCTGATAACGGTTGAGCTTAATTAAATGAGCATCATAAGCCGCCGCGTCAAAGACCCAAAAACCATTGCCAGTAACAAATTTACCTAGATCAGCCATACCGTTCATGGCCTCTTGAATGCCGTATTTAATATCATCACCCCAAAACCCGGTATCTTGCAGTCCAGTGTCAGGCGAAGAACTCACTATATCATTGCCTTTACTATCTTCATTAAAATTATTACCAAAAACACCATCATACTTACTTACCAGTAAATTAATTACACTTGAGGCGCTTTTATCGCCGCCCAGATCACTGTAAGGGTTAAACGTAGAAACATATTTCAGCTGGTTACTGTCTACATAATTTTTCCTGGAAGTAACAACATATTTACCGTCTGTTCCTTGTAATAAAGATTTAGGTGTAAAACGGGTAACTGTCCTTTTATAAATATTATTTTCCAAATCATAAGAGCTGTGTTCTTTCAGGCCTGTTTCATAATAAGTTTCCGGAAAATCTTCCAGAGTATAAAGCACTAAAACATCGCCAACCGCCTGGCAGTTTGCTGTTGAAAGCTCTTTTTTAACTATTTTTCCGGAAATATCAAAAATATGCTCATCATAAAGAAAGACCATCGCCTCTTCGCCAGAGCTATTCTCCAGCAACGCTACCCGCATCTCGTCGGCAGCTGTTCTGTCAAAACCAAACTCTTCGGCCGCGGCCAAAACCAGGCTCATCATTAAACAGGCAAAAGATTCACTGTTTAAAGAACCGGTAGAGAGCGAACGCTGATAATTAATAGAAAGCTCGGAGAGATCCAAATAACTGTAATTGTCTTTCAAATATTTATAAGTATTTGTCACCAGCTGGTCTAAAGTAAGTTCCGGTCCGTAATAACCTTCCGCCTTAACTTTAGTTAAGATCTCCTGTACCGTGCTGTTCTTGGGGTCAATATAACTTTCGGTCTTGTTCTCTGCAGCAGCCGGCAATGTGCCAAGAACGGCATTGTCATTAAAACGGTAATAGACCGTAAACTCGGTCCTTTCCGCCGCCAGCGGCAATTGTGACAGCGCTGTTATTTCAGCTTGTTCCGCCACCGCGGCATCTAAAACATAGACCTTGCCATCAATATGTGTGTATTCAACATAAACGTGGTCACCGTAAAGAGCGTGCGTCCCCGCCACTACCGAAAAACGAGAATTGGCCTCTTCGTAAGAAACGCCGTCGTTAATTAGCAAAGCCATCCCCAGTGAAGCCAGTAAAATAGCCAGATCTTCGCAGTCGCCGCCGCGCTGTAAAATTGTCTCACCGGCAAAATTCCAATCGTCTTTCTCTTCGTTAATGTAAGAAAAATTATTAATTACATAGTTGTAAAGCGCCGCTATTTTCTGCTCCGCTGTTTGCTCGTCATTAAGAATGTTTTTAGTGTACAGTTCATTTAAGAGCCCAATGACCGCCTGGTCAAACGGGTTAATATAAGTATCGGCGGAGTTAAAACTTTCCGTAAGGTCTGAGTAGCCAAAAGCCTCGCTAATAAACGAACCACCTTCATCAAAATAAGAAACAAAAAAAGAATCCTGACCATCTATTTGACCGTATTTGTTGTCATATTTTTCTAAATTGAGAATATAATTATTATCTTCTACCGCTAAATTATTGGCACCTTTTAAGGCGGCATAGCGGGCCGAAAGCGAGGCATTATCTAAAACATCTATCCCGGCGTTATACCCCAGGTCTTCCAGTATAGCCAAATAGGCTTCACTGTAGCCGCTAACACCGGCGGCACCGTAAGCAGAGTTAATTCCGTTAATACTATTTATGGTGCTCATTTTTCCCCTCTTTTTTAACCAGGTCTAATAAGCGGTTCAATCTTTTATCTATCTCTTCTAAAATTTCATCTATCTCGTCTTTATTTTCATAATCTTTTTTCTCTAAATTTCGTCCTCTTTTTTTCTGCTGATCCTGCTTCTCTTTTTTTTCCGACTCCGGCACCTGTAAAATTTTTTCTGCCTGCTTATAAGCCGCCATAAATGCGGCGGCATGCTCATTGTGCTGAGCATTAGAGACCACGGCCTTGCCGACCCTGGCATTATGTGATCTGTTAATAATATTACTTACTTCTTGTTCCATTTTTCTCTACCCGGCATTATATATACCCTCTTTTTGCTCAAAATATACCTTTTGCTTATATAATATTAATAAAGGATACGGCCGGACCTCACCCCCCGGTTTTTTACATATTAATTATCGTCTTATCTAAAGATAAAAATGTATCGATATTTTGTGTTGTATTAGCATCTCTTGTGCCCTCTCCCATCCTCTCTTTTCTCAATTGTTTTGGGAGAGGGCAGGCGCCAGCCGGGTGAGAGATCTCCCCTCTCTTCTCAAGCGCCGCACTGAGCCTGCGCCGTCCTGAGTAGCGTAGCGTATCGAAAGGTCGAAGTTAGAGGGGATGTCGCGTTAGCGACAGGGGTGAGTTAATGGCAAAAATCATCTATAGGAGGGCTTACTTAAAAAAATAAACTCCGCTCATCGAGTGTTCGCCATGTGGCGAATATATCGAGATGAGCGGATAGATACTAAACCAGACCAGTAGTTTCCTCAAAACCAAAAAGCAGGTTCATATTCTGCACCGCCTGACCGGACGCTCCTTTAACCAGATTATCCAGCACAGAGACAATGACCAGTTTATTATTTTTAGTTAAAGTCAAAAAGACATGACATCTGTTGGTATTAATAATATCGTAAATATCGGGAAACTCATCAACTAACCGCACAAAAGGCTCGTTTTGATATTTAGCTTTATATAATTTCTTAATATCTTCTAGTGTGGTCTTTTCTTTAAGATCAACATAACAGGTCGCTAAAATCCCCCTAAACAACGGCAATAAATGGGCCGCAAAAAGAACATCTGTCGCCAGGTTTTGCTCTATCTCAGACTGATGCCGATGATTGCCTATTTTATACGCCTTAAATTTAAGATTATCTTCCGGTAAATTCAACCCCTCTACAAATTTACGTCCGGCGCCAGAATAGCCAGATTTAGCATCAACAATAATTGAATTGGGCACAAAGTTACCAGTTTCCACCAGCGGTTTTAGGGCCAGTGTAGCGGCAGTAACATAACAACCCGGGTTAGCTATTAAGTTAGCTTGTTTTATTTTCTCCCGGTTATATTCCGGCAGACCATAGACCGCCAGTTTATTTGTCTCCGCGGCGGTATGCTCTTGATAGATCTTTTCATAAATAGCCAGATCGGCATATCTAAAGTCAGCGCCCAGGTCAATAACTTTTATATTTTTCTTGAGCAGTTCCGGCACCATTGCCATAGAATGTCCGTGCGGCAGACAAATAAACGCCGCGGCAAGGCTGTTAACTACCTCAGCAGACGGATCAAATTCAACTAACTTATAATCGTCATATTCCCGGCCCAGTTCCGGCACTGCCTCTGTTAAACTTTGTCCGGCATAAGACTGGCTGGTCAAAAGTGTCAGCTCTACGCCCGGATGTTTTTTTAAGATCTTAATCAATTCTATGCCGGTATAGCCAGTTGCGCCAATAATAGCTATTTTTTTCATTTAAATTTAGTTTCCATTTCTTTAAGTGTTTTAATAAAATCTTGATCGTCTACATTTTTTTCAAAAATCTCAACTATTTCATGTAATTTTTCATAAATTTTTGTTTTGCGTTCCTGCCAGCTCTCTATCGGCGGCTGATACTGCAGTTCCTCAAGCAACTTTAACTTTTCATTAGACATGGGGAGGATTATAAAACCTCTATTTTAAAATGCAAGATGAAAAAAATAAAAATATTTGACATCACCGCAAAAAACGGTTTAATAAACCCTTAGTAAATAAGAGGAGAAGTAACCGACCGTGTCATTTTTAAAAAAATTCTTTTTTTCCCTGTTGATCATCAATACCTGTCTGGCCCTCGTCGTTAAAAGCGAAGGCAATCTCTTAATTAGCGCCAATGAGATCATTAACGATGACCTTTATTTATTAGGAAACTGCATTAACATAGAAGGAACCGTTAACGGCGATGTCTTTGTTCTCTCTAAAAAATTAGTTGTCACCGGTAAAATTAACGGCGACCTCAATTGCGCCGGTGCAACATTATATTTAAATCAAGAAACCTCGCATACCGTCAGGGCCCTGGCCAAAGACATTTATTTCAAAGGCCATGCCTCACAAGACTTTATCACCGCCGGCGAAGCTGTCACTTTTTATGATTCGGCCCATATAGAAAAAAATCTCGCCGCCGCCTGCAATAAGCTGATTTTAGCGGGCACCATTAGCGGCAACGCTAAAATAAAGACCGGTTTTTTGCAAATAGAGCCGTTGACTGTTTTTGGCAAAAACCTGGAATACGGCGCACCTAAAACAGAGATCGCTAAAGACATTACAATTAATGGCCAGTTAAAAGTAATGGAACAAGAAATTTTCTCTAAAAGCATTCTTTTACAAAAAGTAAAAAATCATTTTCCCTGGCTGAAATATATTTTTAATCGTTTTGTCGGCAATATTTATGCCATTCTTATCCTCTCTATTTTTGGCGTTTTTGTTCTAAAATTCATGCCGGCGCAAACTACCGATATTATCAATGAAATGCTACAAAAGCCCGGCCGTTCTATTTCTTTTGGCTTGCTCACTTGTCTTGCTGTCCCCTTTTTATCTTTGCTTTTAGCCTTAACTGTTGTCGGCATCCCCTTTGCGCTGGCTATTTTTTCTTTTTTTGGTTTTGGTTTTTATATCAGCAAAGTCTTTGTTTGTATTTTATTAGGCAAACTTTTTATTTTTAAAATTTTAAAACAGCGTTTGCTGGATACTCAAAAAAATCTTTTAAGAGAAATGCTTCTGGGCATTATGATCTATTACATTATTGTCAATATCCCTATACTGGGTTTTATTTTTGCCGGCTTGACCACACTGCTGGCCATTGGCGCTTTCATGGGGACGCGTCAAGACATGTACCGCCGCGGCTTAGAAAAAGGGATCTTTTAAAAA
>CAYUXF010000074.1:3256-6260 GCA_964448755.1 uncultured bacterium | reverse complement strand
CTACAGAGAACGTTGCCCCGGCAGACGATGCCATTTGGTACGAGATAACTATCCCAGGGCAGAGTGTGGTTACTGCTTCTTATAGTGTGACGTTAGATTAACCCCACCCCCAGCCCCTCCCCGCTTTGCGGAGAGGGGAGCAGAGGGATGAGGGCTGTGTAACTCTAGATTAACCCCACCCCATGTACCACAAGGGTACATGGCAAGCCCTAACTTCCTCTCTTGAGAAGAGAGGGGGAAGTATCAGAAGCAGAATCTCCCCCTTGGGGGAGATGGGCTTTAGCCTAGAGGGGGTATGGTCATACCCTCAGGTGAGGCTGTATTTCGTTAATTTTATAAAAATAAGACTAAACAAATATTCAGTAACTGTGTTATAATTTTTTTATGAAAGACCTAACAGCCAGACAGGAAGCTATCCTGAGTTATATTAAAGAATCCTTACAAGAAAAAGGTTTTCCGCCAACACTCCGCGAGATAGGTGATTTTTTTGGCATCAAATCGACTAACGGTGTTAACGATCATCTGGTCGCGCTGGAAAAAAAAGGTTATATCAAACGGAATAAAGATCTCTCACGGGCTATTGAAATAGTTGGTTTTTCTGCAAGCGAACATAAAGAAGATAGCAGTGTTATTGCGCTTCCTTTGCTGGGTAATATTGCGGCGGGTTTGCCGCTGTTGGCAGAAGAAAATATTGAAGATACTTTTAAAATTGACCGCAGTTTGATCGGCACCGGCGGTACGCTGTTTGCTTTAAGAGTAAAAGGCGACTCAATGCTCGGCGACGGTATATTAGATGGCGACTATGTGGTAATTGAAAAAGGCGAAAATTATAACGCCGCAGATATTTTTGCTGTGCTAGTTGATGATGAAGTTACTTTAAAGCGAATTGTTAAACGTCCTCAGGAAATAGAATTACTCCCTTCTAACCCGGCAATGAGACCGATCTTTATCAAGGCCAGTGACGGCAAAAATGTCGCTGTTCTTGGCAAAATGCGTGCTTTATTTAGGCTTAATAAATAGCTTATTTAAGCTAAAAATAAACAAAAAAATTGACAACTAACCAATTTCCATGTTAATATTTGCCTCTTTTTTGTGAAAAATTCAAACGATGGGAGCAGACAATGGCTGAAAAAAAAGATCTCAAGTTACAGAACGAAGCATTGGAAAATGTTTTTGCTGAAAATATTACTGCGGAAAAAGTGGGAATAAAATCACTTAACGCCGGCAAGGTCGATCTTAAAAAATCTGGTGTCGGTTATTTAAAAGCGGTCAATGTTACACAGGAAAATTGCGGAAACGCGCTGGTGCGGACTAGAAATTTAAAAACTAATGATCTTAAATCTTTAGTGGTTATTGCCGATAACATTGAAGGTGATGTTAAAACGGTTTTAGACAAAAAAGGGGCGGCGGTTTTTGCTTTAGTTTTTGCCTCTTTTTGTATGTTATTCCGCATCTTAAGAAAGTTAGCAAGATAAAATTACCTATTATATTTTTATTAGAGGAGAAAAGATTTAAATGGATAAAAACATCGTCACTTATTCGCGTTCAATGACAGTTAAAATTAGCAATATTTGCAGCACCCATAAAGAGCATAATGTTTTAGACCAAAGTATTGCAGAGTTAGCAGTTCCTTATTCAGCTATTCAGCGCAGTCAAAAATCTAAACCAAAAGGTGTAAAAGAAGCTTATCTGCTCTCTGGTGAACGTCCCGATAATTTTGCCGCAGTGCGTGCCCGTTTAGATCAATGGGGGTTTACCTCTTTTATGGAATATATTTATACTGTGGCAGAGCTGGTTTTTTTAGAGGGACTTTTGCCGTCAGTTAATGTCGGTTATTTAAATAAAAGAGAAATTGCTTTTTTGCAAAAAATTATTGTTTCTATTACGACAATGATAGATACCGTTGATGAAAAAATCCGGGCTAAATATTATCCTAATCGGTCAATTGAATCGCGTCTGGAAATGATCCGGCACGCGGCGGAAGTTAAACTGCCGGTAACCACAGGTATTATTATTGGTCTGGGCGATCCTTTAAAGGCTAAAAAAGAAGCGCTGGAATTGATTAGAGACATTCATCTGGAGAATGGCAATATTCAAAATGTGATTTTGCAAAATATTGATGTTGCCGATAACCCTTATTTTAAAGGTTTGCCGTCAACCACTAAAGATGAAATGCAAAAAATAATTGAAATGGCTTTAAAAATTTTACCAGAAGATGTTGTAGTAACTGTTCCTTATGCCAGGAACGCCAAAGATATTTTAACTTATATTAACATGGGCGTGCGCGATATTGGCCGTTTAGATATAGATGAAGAAAAAGAGAGTGGTCAGGACCATAAGAAAATGTTAAAGGATCTGGAACAGAAACTAAAAACTAAAAAGCTTGGCCTGCAGCACCGTCTGCCGATTTTTTCTAAATATATTATTAAAGATTGGTATTCTAGAAAATGTTCGCAGGTTTTAGATAAATACAGAGCGCTTTTAAAAGAGACTGAGTAATAGGTCTTTATCAAAAATAAAAAACTATGTTAAAGCTCTTTTTTAATACAGCCTTTAAACCAGATGAATATCTGGAAAAGGTTACCGCCATAGATCTTAACGCTTTGCGTGAGCGGGGTATTAAAGCGCTGTTGTTCGATCTTGATAATACGCTCCTGCCTCCCGACGAATATCAGCCCTCTGTTCCGGTGGTTAATTGGTTTAGTTCCTTAAAAGAACAGGGGTTTTATCCATTGTTTATTGTTAATGATCTTTTTAAACGCCGGGTCCAGAACATTGCCGAAAATCTTAAAATAGATACCTATTACTTTGTTTGTAAGCCCTATACCGGTATTTTACAGCGGATCATTGAAAAGGAGCTCAGCTTAAAAAGGAGCGAAGTTGCGCTGATCGGCGATCAGTTGTTTTTTGATATTTTGCCGGGCAATTTACTCGACCTTTATACGATATTGATCAGGCGCTGTGATAGTTTAAAATTGTCAGCTGCCGGTCTTTTTAAGCGGGC
>CAYUXF010000074.1:1253-3156 GCA_964448755.1 uncultured bacterium | reverse complement strand
TCCCGGCCGTGCGTGTAGCGCTGGCTGACTTGATAAATGAAGAGCTGACCTTGGCCGCTTTACAGAAAAAGAATTTAACGGTCAACTTAAAGGCACGGCGAGAACTGCCGCGCGGTCAATATATTTATACCGTCATATTAAGAAAAAAAGGCCAAGGATATTCTGCCGACAATGTTAGTTATTGTCCGGCCGAGATCACTGAAATTCCTTTAATTATTGAGATCTGGTGAGCTTCTTTTATTGCAATAAAAGCGCACAGATAATAGAATAACTTTTAAATATTATTCAGGGAGGTTTAAGATGTTCGGAGACATGGGAAAATTAATGAAACAGGTAACAGAAATGAAATCTAAAATGGGGGCTGTAGAAAAAGAATTAAAAAAAACTATCCTGACAGGTGCATCAAAAGATGGTGCTGTTAAAGCTGAAATTACCGGTAAAATGGTCCTCAATAAAATAGAGATCGCCGATGAATTAGTTGGCGATAAAAAAAGACTGGAAAAAGCGGTTTTTGAGGCTGTTGACGCCGCCTTAAAGAATGCTTCAGAAGAGGCCAGAAAACAGCTTTCCGGTGTGACCGGTGGCTTAAATATCCCCGGACTTTAATAAGTGAATCCTTTAGACGAATTGATCAGGCATTTTAAAAAGATGCCGTCTATTGGCGCCAGGTCCGCTCAACGGCTGGCGCTTTTTGTTCTTTCACAGCCAGAAAGCTGGGTCAATTCATTTGTAGAAGCCCTGCAAAATGTTAAGCGCCAGATCAAAAATTGTGCGATTTGTTACAATTTAACTGTCGATGATCCCTGTAGTATCTGTTGTGATAATACTCGCGATAAAAACCTGCTTTGTGTCGTGGCTGACCCTGAAGATTTGCTGGCTATTGAAAAGACCGGCAAATTCAAAGGTGTTTATCATGTTTTAGGCGGAGTGATCTCGCCTATTGATGGCATTACGCCGGAGGTTTTAAAAATAGCAGAATTAAAAGAGCGAATTAAAAAAGGCTCATTTAAAGAGATCTTTTTTGCGGTCAACCCGACAGTAGAGGGTGAGGCAACGATCATCTATATTACTGAATTGTTACGCCCTTATCATGTCAAAATGACTAGAATTGCTTATGGACTACCCATTGGCGGCGATCTTGACTATGCCGATGAACTGACCGTTTCTAAAGCCCTGGAAGGCCGGGTAGAAATTTAATTTTTTTAAATTTCGTAGAGCTCGCTGATCGAAGAATTCGCATGGTTTCTTTTTACAACTTCGGCAAATAACTGCGAAGAATCAATGACTTTTAAACCTTTGGGCTGTCTTTCTGGCGGCAGCGGAATAGTATCAATAACAACAATTTCTTTAAAATTACAGCTGTTTAATTTCTCTACCGCCTGGCCGGAAAAAACTGGGTGGGTCGCCGCTAAATAAGCACCCTGGGCGCCATATTTCATTAAGGCGTTAAAGGCGTTCATGATCGAGCCACCAGTATCGACAATATCGTCATAGAGAATACAGAACTTCTTTTCAACATCGCCGATGACATGCATTACTTCTGAAACATTATGTGTCGGGCGATTTTTATGGATAATAGCCAGATCGACGCCTAGTTTGTCGGCAAACTTTTTGGCCGCTTTAGCTCTGCCGGTATCGGGTGAAACAACAACAAAGTCATTGGTTTTTTCGCCAATAACATCTCTAAAATATTTAACAAACAATGGCAGTGAAGTTAAGTGGTCAACTGGAATATTAAAAAAACCCTGAATTTGGTCAGCGTGCAGGTCCATGGTAATAACGCGGTCGGTGCCGGCTGCTTCCAATAAATTGGCAATTAAACGAGCGGAAATTGGTTCGCGCGAAGCGGATTTTTTATCCTGGCGGCTGTAAGGAAAGTGCGGCAGAATAACGTTGACCGATT
>CAYUXF010000074.1:0-1153 GCA_964448755.1 uncultured bacterium | reverse complement strand
GATTTTTTATCCTGGCGGCTGTAAGGAAAGTGCGGCAGAATAACGTTGACCGATTTTGCAGAAGCTCTTTTAATAGAATCGACCGCGATCAATAATTCCATGACATCGTGATTGACATTGATAGTAGTGGTCTGGACAATATAGACATCGTTACCGCGGATATTCTCCATTATTCTGGTGTAGAGCTCGCCACAGCTAAAGGTAGAAAGCTGGATATTACCTGGCTCTATATGGAGATAACTAGATATTTTATTGGCCATTTCCGGGTGTGAGGATAAAGGGAAAACTCTTAATGAACCATGATTTTTATACATAATGAAGCGTATCCTTTCAGAGTAAGATATAATAAAGAGGATTGATTATAGTAAAAAGAGCGCCAAATGTGAAATATTTTTTTATTTTTAACGATAAATAAAGGTCGATAAAAAACGGCAATTTTTAAAATAAGTAAGCGGAAGGAATTTTATGCTGAGAATAATAGAATTAGATAAAGACAGTGACCTGATTTTTAAAGCAAGTGTTTTTAAAAATGACCTGAGCGGGGAACTGATCTCTTTATTTAATATTTTCTTTGAAAAATTTCTCAAAGATGCTACGCCACAAATTATTTCTTCAGAACACAATTCTAAAACTTTTTTAACAACACCCATTGATGTTTTTAAAGTGGATATTGATAAAAGAGCTTATGGTTTAAAGAAAGATAAAACCGAGCTGGTTTTGATGAAATATTTGATCGCTTCTATGGTGGAATTAGACAATATCAATTCTATTAAAAGAAAATCTAATGGCAATATTAAAGCTGTTTTAGCGGCTGAACAAAAAGCTTTTAGCCGTTATTTTGATGAAAGTGATCAGGTTTCTTTTCTTTGGCGCCAGGTCAACGACGGCTATGTTAATGTAGAAATAGTTCTGGAAAAATATCGGCAGGAAAAATTGTTGACAGCCAAAAGGGGCGAAGAAAAAAAAATTAAATTAAAATTAAAAAATGATCTGATTGAAGAAAAGAAGATGACATTTAAAAAGATCAAAAGAATTATTAGTTTGCGGGCGCTGGAAAAAGGGTTGGTTTTAAGTCCGGCAGAAATAGAAAAAATAGCGCTGCGTAAGATGGACCAGTATTATACTTTTGCTAAAAGTGGCGAAGCGGCCTGAG
>CAYUXF010000073.1:1607-6280 GCA_964448755.1 uncultured bacterium | reverse complement strand
GATCAAAAAGTATTTATAATTTTTATTCATTTAATTAAAGTTTTATTTAGACAGAGAATAATAAAAAGGCTTAACCGAAATAACTAATAAGATCTTCGGGAGCGGCCACTTATTTTGACGTGTGTATTTTATCATATACCGGGCTTTTTTAACTACCGCGTTATTTAGGAGCCGGTGTTGTTTTTTAGGGTCTTTTTCTAAAATTATTTCGCATAAAATATTTCTAATAATCCCTGCTTCTTTGAAGGTTCTTGACTCATCGGCGTAATCAACTAAAAAAATAATCTTTTCTAAAACACTCATTTTATGACGGCCGTAAGTATGATTTTTAATTGCTTGGAGAATATTTTGGTCAGTGATCAGGTATTTTTCCGCGGCAAAAATAGCGCCTATTTTACCATGGAGCAGCATCGGCGAATGCCGTTCTTCTTTAGTGAGGCGCAATTTGTTTTTTTTAGCTTCAATTAATAGATTTTGTTCACTTAAGTCGCGGGCGCAGTCGTGGAGCAGGCCGGCCAAAAAAGCGGCTTCCTTATTTTCTTTCAAGCCGGCTGCCAGTTCGGCTGCAAAATAAGCGGTGCGCAAAGAGTGCTCAAAGCGGCGGTGAGAAAGTTCTTTTGTTAATTGTTCAATAATTGCAACGCTATCCATTTTAAGTTCCTTTACCTGAGCGTATTTTAACCTAAAGCTTAATGGGAAAAAATACCAATAAAAAACCGGCTTTTTAAAGGCCGGTTTTTTATTTTTTGAAAATCCACAAGCAGTTCTTAAATAACAGATTGCGAGATCTTTGTATTTATTTCTTCAATAGAAGGTTCGTAGGTTCTGTCTTCTGCTTTTTTGGGTTTAGCGTCGCGGAAATACAAGGTTCTTCCTTGAATATTTATTTCTGGCGCATTTTTAATGAATTCATCGGCATCTTTATGAATAATATCAACAAAAGCAAAACCGCGTGAACGGCCGGAGCCTTTTTCTTTAATAATACGGACATCGGTAACTTCTACATTGGCCGATGTAGAAATGAGCATTTTGATATCCTCCCCTGTGGCCTTCCAGGGAACATTTCCTACATAGATACTAGAAATATTCTTGTTTTCTTCTTCCATAATCTTTTCCCCCCCGCGCAATGTTAAACAAACGGTTAATACCGTCGCTAATATTGTATTCCATATATAAATATTTAACAATAGTTTTATAATAAAAAAAATAATGCAAGTTTTTTTGTGGTTTTCACGATATAGGAGTATTGTTTGTAAGAGGAAAAAATAAATAATGTCTTTATATAATAGTTTAGAATTAAAACAACATTATTCGCCTGTAGAGCTTAATTTTAAGGGCAATGATCAGCGTTTGGCTTTTTTAGTAGACCGCACACTTTCTTTAATGGCAGCTGAAAATAAAAAAACAGTAGAGAAATATCTCAACGGCTACAGTAAAAAACAAATTCACTCTTTTATAAGTGCTGAAGCCAAAAACGAAAAAGATGTCCGGTTTATTATTGAACTTTATGTTGAACACGCCGAACAGCTGATTGCCAGATATAATAACGAAAATAAATTATCTGACAGCCGCTGTAATGATCAAAAAATGACTTTTGCGGAAATGCTGGCTCTCAAAAGAAAATACCCGCAGGAAACTGTAGCAAAATTAATGGCATATCTGGTGGCTATTAGGCGCGATGATCTTAAAGAGCATGCCGATAAATTATTGACGCCAAGTAAAAAAGCTTTGCCGCTGGGGCGCAGTGCAGTAAATAGAACTTATGGCGATGTTTGTTCTGCCTGGCAAAAAGGGGTAATTAAAATTGAGAAGCTGGATCCGGCAGCGATTTATGCTCAAACAAACCGTGCTGATGAAGAGGCATATAAAACTTTTGTTGAAAAAAAAGCACAGAACAAAGAGGCCATCCGTAAAAAACGCTATCAAGAATTGGCCAATAAAGAGCTGGAATATGTCAGTAAAAAAGACGAGGTTTGTTCTGATGAAGATCTTCTGCGTTCAAAATTAAAACTGCTTTTAGAGACAGCCGGTTAATTCTTTTCTGGCGCGTCATAATTTCAAGTCAAAATTCAATGTATATTTTCTCTTAAAAGAGGGTATATATAGAATATTAATTGAATAAAGAGGTAGAAGAGATGTCATCATTGGGCGGTTCGGTTGAAGATTTTATTGTCAAAAAACTAAAACTCAACGAGCAGTTAAAAAAAGAACAGGCAATCTCGCTGCTCAATTACTTTAAGCAGATCATTGCTGGTGAAGTTAAAACCTCGCCACCTGAACTTAAAGGACTTTTGGGCTTAATGTATAAAAAATTAAAAGATGATGAGCATGCCGAGATCACCAAGTATTTATTAGAACACGATAAAGATATCCTTTATTTTTTTAATGATAACTTTCAGCGGTTTAATTACTTTGAATTTAAGCATCAGCTGATGTTACTCAAAGGAGAATTTCCCAAAGAGGAATTTAGAGTTCCTTTATATGAGGAGCGGAATTTTGAAGTAATTGAGCCGCTGGATATAACTCCTTATGAGCAGATCTTAGAATCTAATAAGATCGATATTAAAGTTAAAAGAGAAAAAGTAGAAAATAAAAATGCCCGTTCTTTAGCAGAAGAAAAGCAAAAGCGCCGCGAAGAATTTAATTTAAAATTTGACCGTTTAAGAAAAACGGTCAAAGAAAATTTAGCTAAAGGAGCTTTATCTCAAGAAGAATTACTAGCCCAGGTAAAAAAGGTCGCTGAGGTTTGTGTGCCGGCGGTATATCTACTGTATAATATAGACGCTGTTGAGTCTATTGGCCGCGCGCTGATTGACCAAGAACAAGCTGAGCCGGATAAGCTTTTTGATAAATTAAATATGTCCAATGTTTCACGCGAGCTTTTTTGCCGATTATTGATAAAAAAAACAAAGACTCTAAAAGAGGAGGTAATTTAAAATGGCGGTAGAACCAATCAAGAATGATAAAGAAAATGATATTTTTACCAGTGCGGTAGCCAGCAGTAAACATAATAAAGAGCAGCAGGCGGCTGTAGCTAATGCGGGCAGTCAGCTTAAAAAAGAATTACCTAAGGTCGGTATGCACGGTGCTGCTTCGCCGCGTATTTATGCCGATGAAGTTGATCCGGAAGAGGCTGTTAAAGAATATCGCGAAAATCCACTCTCTAATAAAGAAGTTGTTTCCAGTATTAATATTTTTGGTGCGGTTTATCAAAAAGAAGAACTTGCTAGTCATCTTGATGAAATAGTTGAAAAGTTATTTGAGCAGTTCCGCTCAGGAGATCTGACACAGACTAGAAAAATATTAAAAAGTTTGCCCAAGGAATTGCAGTCAAAGATTTTAGAAAAAATAATAGCGCTATTAGACAAAAAAGATAACGAGACCGGGGTAAATGCTTTTGTTAAGAAAGTTTTTAATGATTCTAAAGTAGTGGAGTTCTGTAAGAAGTTAATGGCGGACCAGGGATATGGTGCCAATTTTTCTAAAGATCAAAAAGAAAAATTTTTAGAAGAGCTTGCCAAAAAAGAACCGGCTAAAATATATCAGGGGCTGGTCAGTTGGGCAGAAAAAGTCCGGGATGTTTTTGCTGTGGCAGAAGGTCCGCTGGAAAAAGCTGGTGCGGTAATAGCTAAAGATACAAATCAATTGAGCCGGATGACCGATCGTCTGAAAAATAAGAAAAATATTTCAGATACTACGCTGGCGGTTTTTGATAAAAAATTAAAAAAGATGGCCTTGATCTTGAAACACGCTAAACTCAAAATAGCCGATCTAAGAAAAATGGGCAAAGAGGCTGAGGCGGATGCTTTGGAAAATATAGTTATTACTATGGAGGCTCAGTTCAATGAATTTATGAACGCTGCCGAGGAGTACAAGACCGGCCTTAGTGATGAAAAGCAAGTAGCCGCGATTGATAAAATATTAGCTAGAGCTAAAGAACTTCGCGATGAGAATATGATGAGAGTTGCCGATTATCTAAAAGAGCGGGCCAATGAAGGTGTAGTTATTGCACTGAAAAAAGAAGCCTATGATGCCGTTAACAGTGTCATCTTTTTAGATAAAGAGATGTTCTGTGCTAATACAGAAATTAAGAGTGAAGATATTGCCGGTATTTTTGCCGATAACTATGAACTTTCGCAGGAGCTCAATAATTTAAAAATAGCTAATTCATTTGTTAGTAAAACTGTTAATGAAATTGTTGAGAAAGATCGTGAGGCGCGCCGGGCAATGCGCGACCAACTACTGGCCGATCTGCAGGAAGTTGAAAAGTTTTATGAACAATTTCAGAAAAAACTCAAAGAGGAAGAGAAGAAGATCGCCAAGATCACTCAGCAAAAAGCTATTACGGCAATAGATCTTAATGTGCGTGAATACACTAATATTGTCAGAGATCTGATCGATCTAAAAGATGCCAATCTGGAATGGTACAAGTGCCAGTTAGATACAACTAAACAAAAAAAAATATATTCAATTATCAGTGATTTAAGTATTACTTAAAATAGTAAGCAATAATTAACATTTACTGGTATTGACAAAAATATTGATATTAAATACAATTTAAAAATTGTATTTGCACTGGGGGGAACTGTGCGTTTAGTAATACTTTTTATTTTGATCATTTCTTTAGTTTTTTCAGTTGAATTGAAAAACGAACATTATTCTCTTTCTGGTGA
>CAYUXF010000073.1:0-1507 GCA_964448755.1 uncultured bacterium | reverse complement strand
TTAGAAAATATTATCCTGAAAAATATTTACAGTATTTAAAAGTTTGGAGTGCTACAGCGGAAACATCTTATTGGCAGAGAATGCTGGAATATGTCGGAGTGCCGGCCGCAGAGCTTGAACAGCAGATCTTTTCCGGCACGCTGGCGGCAGTTATAGATAACGATATTAAATTGGCTCGTGAATTAAAAATAGCGGCAACACCGGTCTTTCTCTGGCAGAATCAAGAATTGATCACAGATCTTGATCATTTAAAACAAGTACTAACCGTTGATGATGCGGAGCAATAAGATGGACAGAAAATTTTTTGAAGATGATAAATACAACACAAAATTTCGATACATTTTTTATCGGCAGGTTGACGATATAAATTTTGAGACAGTTTTTGGGCGGCCAAAAATATCTGACAAATTACTTATTTGAGGGGATTGTCCAAGATGTTAAAAAGAAAAATAATATTGTCGCTGTTTGCCGTTCTTTTCTTGACGGCCTCTCTGTTTGCCGCCGGTACGTATATTTATGAAGATGAATCTCCTAAAAATTCTCAGTATAATTTAAAACTCCATACTATTAACCCTTCGCAAACCGATATCAGATTGATAACTTCTGATGGCGGTAGTTTTTATAATACGAATGTCGGCGAAGATACGGCGTATCCTTCTGAGCGTGTTTCCGGTTGGGTCCAGATCCCGCGCAGTGTCCTTCTTGCCAAGTGTCCGGAAATTTACTCTAAATTGGAATTGTTTTTTGAGGAGCCGTTGGATGGCGCTATTTTAAAAACAAAACAGAATATTGATGATAGTGCCTGGGGCTATATTACTGCTCAAACCAAGGCTAATTTAATAGCACTTTTGGATCAAGATTATTTAATGTTTCCCGCCAACCAGGGTTATCTTTTAAATGCCGGTTATGCGGCGTATTCGGTCAATAATCCCCGGGCCTATATTTATGAACTTTATCCCGGCAGTTCTCGCGCCATTATTAATGATACGCCGATCTCTTTTAAGGTCTGGTCTGTTCAAGAAAATAACGGTGCTTTTGCCAAAGGTATAGCTCCCGATTCGGTCTATATTTCAATTACCTGCAGCAATGGCTCATCTAATATTAATACTACATTTCAAACAACGTATGTTAATGGAAATCTTGGCTTGATAAGATCTGGTGATCCGATGATAGAGGCTTCTACTGTCCCTGTGTATCAGGATGGAGAAGGTATTTTTTATGAGTTTAATAGTAATGATCTTTTCCCTTTTGGCGCTGAGATCACAGTAGAGATTACCGCAAGATATACGCCGGATGTTGTAGCAGATACAACCGGAGTTTCTGCCGCGTTTAAATTTAAAATAGCGGGCGTGCCATTCTTAGGTGAAATAGTTAGTGATCATACCGAACCGCAAGACCAAAGTAATAATAATCCCGCAGTAGCTTATGGCTGGGCTAGTGCCGGCGGCCACGATATTAACGGCGATGGTTTTGATGATCTGGTAGTGGCCGATCCCTACTATTATAT
>CAYUXF010000072.1:0-6734 GCA_964448755.1 uncultured bacterium | reverse complement strand
TATTAGCTGATAGATTTCTTTTTCTTCGAGTAAAATATTTACATTATCCAAAAAACAATCTTTACTATTATAGTCATTGTCAGCGGCTATCTTAATAATTTTTTTTAACCACCCATCTTTCGGTTTAGGCAGTTTGGCTGCCGCCTGCAACCAGAGAACAGGTAATCTTTGCAGTTCCGGCCAAACAACACCGGCAGAATCATCTACTCTTTCTAAGATCTTCCCGTCAGCAGACATGAATTTTTCTATTATTTTTATTGCAATTTCCGGTGCCGCCGGCAAAAGATCTTCTTCTATGCTATTGATAACTTCAGAAAGTTCTCTGTCAAAATCAAAACTCTCACCATAACGAATAAATCTTTTGCTTGCGGTTATTGAATTTACTTGTTTTTTTATTCTTTCTGAAAGCGCGGCAATGTCATTTTTCAAGATTTTTCCGTCAATATATTTAGTCACAACATCGGCTCCTTTTAAATAAACCTTTCTCTAAATACTCAAAACAAATGAGCGAAAACACAATAATTGACTAAAAAAGGCAAGAAACGCTATATATAGCGTAAGTTTTTTGTAAGATACGCAATTAGTTGGTGTTTGCGAAAATGGGAGAAAACACATCAAATATCTGTCAATTTTTACTATAATTAAGCCATTTTTATGCATAAACCTAATCATTTTGGGACTTCCTTTCAGAAACACTCCAGAACGGCACATAAGAGGTATCTCTCCTAGATTCAGAAGTACTGTCATTAACAATTTTACCTTCTTCAATTGCAGCTTTTATAATGCGAGTTACAACAGCACCTTTGTTTTCAGACAAACCAAAACGATTTCTAAGCGATGTATTTGTCATTTTTTTCCTACTGGCATATTGCAAACAACAGTGCAAATAGCAGGCTCTCACTTTATCTTTTTTATCCATATCATCAAACTCTTTGTGAGAAAAAAGTGTTGATTTTGTAAAGCCATCTATAATCTCAAATAATGGTGCCGGAAGCTGATAAAATTCAGTCTCAAAAACGATTTTATCTACACCAGATCCTCGTCTTTCACAAATACCAAATCTTCTCATAATATCCGATAATTTTTCATTGCGAGATTTTGGAGGACTGTTTAATAGTTTATCAATTGCTATCAAAGGCTCTCCAGAATTGGTTATTTCCATACGATCATCAAAAATTTCAATTAATGGTTCTGTTCCACTAACAAAGAAATCTTGGTGAATAATTGAATTGGCAAGAAGTTCTCTAACAGCTAATTCAGGATACATTGGTACTTCTTTTCGGAGTGCCTGTCCAATAACTTCATTACTTGGCAATAAAGAATTAACATAATCCACTAAGCCTTCAAAGCCACACGCATATCCTTTTGTTCCTATTTGTTCTTTTATTGTTTCTATTCTATTAATACCTTTATAGCGAATGACCCTTACTGCTTTCATTTTTAATTTGGGGAAATCATCAAGTTTTCTAGCAAACAAAATTGCCCCTAAATTAGTTATATTATATTTTCCAGAGTCATTCTTTGTTATTAAATCTTCTTCCAACAATGAATTCAAAATTGCTTGATGTCCATCTGGTAATGATAATTTTAATAGATCAAAATAAGCAGGATAATCAATCAGTTCAAGAACCTTGGATCCTTCAATATGTTTGATGGCAGCAATTGATTCAAAAGAAATATTATCTAAAATTCGCCATAATTGTTTCTCTTTATCTGTAAATTCTTTTAATTTCTTTTTATATGATCCAATTCTTATAAATTCATTATGTGTAAATGACACTGGATTTCTATATGCAGCAGGTATTTCTAATAATACCAATTTTTTTTCCTGAACCATGACATTAAAAAATTTAAAATTAAGTCTAGGATTTAATCGCCGCAATATCCAGTTTTCGAGCTCTTCATTACCAATTTTGGTTTCTTTAGGAGTAAAAGTTGTTCCAATAATATTCTTAGTTTCATCATCAATGCCCCACAATAAATAACCATGAGTTTTTCCATTTAATGCTGCAGAATTAGATAAAGCAGAAATATATTCTCCAATATCATTTTCATCAGTCCAATTCTCCTTAAACTCAATCCATTCACACTCATCATTAAGTTTAATTAATTCCTCTACTAACTCTTGTAAATAACTATCACTATAAATGTTCATGGCTATCCTTTTTGATTGGTATATACTCACTAAACAAAACCGTTATAACTTCTTCTAGGTATTGATTTATCAGTTTAATCGCTACTTTTTGCCGGAGTGTTTTTTTGTCTTCCAAATGAATTTACCCTCTACTAAAAAATTAATAGATTATTTTACCATCAAAAAACAGATAACTCACAAGTTTTCAGGGGCAGGTTTTGGCTATTGTCAGCTAAAGGAGGGCGGTTGTATTCTGGTGGACGCAACTGGAATCGAACCAGTGACCCCATGCATGTCAAGCATGTACTCTAACCATCTGAGCTATGCGTCCCCAAAAAAAAGAAGTGGTAAACCGATAAGCCGGATTCTGTCGAGAATGACCATTTATCTGGGACCTTTATCGCTAAAGGCCTCAAGCGAGCTACCCGGGGCTTCAAAACGGTCGAGCCAAACCTGGCCCCCTATTTGCTCTTGCTCCGCACAGAGTTTACCTGATTTCACTACAGTCCGCCTACGCTAAAGCTACTGCGGACAGGCCGAAATAGCAATAACAAGACGCGTACATACTTTCTGTTGCACTTGTCCTCGCCTTACGGCGGGCAGCCGTTAGCTGCTGTGCTGGCTCCCGGAGTCCGGACTTTCCTCTCCTTAATAAATTAAAGAGCGGTCATTTAGTTTACCGGTGCGATTTTAGAATAAATTCAAACGAATGTCTAATTATTAGGTGATTCTTTTTTTAATGAGCTCAGTGGTTACTTGATCATAAAATAGACATTTTGTTCTTTGATCTTTTGATCGTATTTTTTTGCAAAATGATAAGAACTTATAAAGACAAGAAATGCAGCAAAAAGAGAGATAGTTTGATCGATCTTTAATGCTTGTAAAATTATTAAAGTAGCAAGCAAACAGAACAGCGGTAAAATAAAAACAAAGAAAAAGGCTTTATAATAATAGCCCGCTGGAATTTCCAGCTCAACATCGTCGCCAACCTGGTGTTGTAAAGAGTTAATGACATTAACGGTTTTGACCTCGCAGCTGCCGGCAGCTGCCAGACAGCCATGACAGCCGGCACAAGCAAAACTATCGGTTAAAGCTATTTCCGCCAGATTGTCGGGGAGCAGTTTTAAAACTTTTCCTTTAATTATCATTTGTAATCCTTAGTTATACTTCCCTCTCTTTTTAAGAGAGGGGCTGGGGGTGAGTTATCTTTATCTTTTTTCAGCAAAATCTTTAGCTGCAACTAACATTTTTGCCACGTCTTCTTCGCTAGCTGCCTCGCAATAAATTCTTAAAAGCGGTTCGGTCCCCGATGCTCTAAACAAGAGCCAGCTGCCATCGTTAAAATGGAGCTTAATGCCGTCAAAAATTTCTTTGTTAACAACAGTTTTTCCTGCCATTTGTTCCGGATGCGCTTCATGAAGCTGTTTAATAGTGGCCTCTTTTTTGCTATTTTCTAAATGGAGATCCAGTCGGTCATAACGATGCGGCCCAAAGCGCTCTTCCAGCGACCGATAGATCTCTCCAAGCGTTTTCTTTTCTGCGGCCATTACTTCTAATAAATAGAGTGAGTTTAAAATACCGTCGCGGTCGGGGATATTGCCGGAGGCGGAGTAGCCGCCGGACTCTTCGCCGCCGATCAAGACATTGCCTTTTAAAATTTCTTCCGCGATATACTTAAACCCTATTTTGGTAACAGTCACTTCGCGATTGAGCTGTTGCGCCAGTTTATCTAACAGCTTTGTGCCATTAAAAGCGTGGACCAGCTTGCCCGGTTTTTTAAGATTTTCGGCAAAATGATGAAAGAGAATGGAAAAAACTTTTTGCGAGTTAATAAAACTGCCGTCAGTATCACAGGCGCCGTTGCGGTCGGCATCGCCGTCTAAAATTAAACCGGCGCCAAAAGCCGAGCCCGCTTTTTTGATTAAAGCCATAAAATCCGGGACATTGTAATCGAGCGGTTCAGGGTTAAAGCCGCCAAACTTAATATCGCGCTGGTTGTTGATCTCTGTACAGGCAATGCCGGCGCTCTTGAGCAGTGCGCTGATGTAGCCGGAACCTGAGCCAAAGAGCGGATTAACAAAAATATCAATTTTTGACTCTTTGATCTTTTTAAAATCTATCCGCTCATTAATGTATTTAAAATAAGCTGGCTTGGGATCGTAAAGCTCAATATTTGCGTCGCTTTTTTTTACAGGATTGCGGTCTATTAGAACGGTAATGGCGTCGGTAGTTTCCGGAAAAGAGGAGCAGCCTGCCGGTTCTTTAATTTTAAAGCCGTTATATTCTGGCGGATTATGTGAGGCCGTTATCATTACCGCGGAGGCCAGTTTTTTTTCTAAGACGACAAAAGAAGTTACTTGTGTGGGGCAGGCGTTTTGCGCCAAAAAAACCGGATAGCCGTTGCCGGAAATTACCTCAGCAGTTGTCCGGGCAAAAACTTCGGAATTTTCGCGGTGGTCGTAGCCGACAAAAAAGCCCTGATCGGCGGTTCCTTTTTCAGCATAGTAATCAATGTAAGCTTGTGCAACGCGCTCAACATTATCAACATTAAACTCGTCGGTCATTTTAGCGCGCCAGCCGTCGGTCCCAAATTTAATAGTCATAATTAAATGCCCTCCCTGATCTCAATTATCTGCGATAGATGAACATAATTGACATGTTCTTTATATTTAGTCATTAGTTTACCAAGTTCATCGCGGGTTGTTTTTCTGTTGACATGACAAATTGCAATTACAGTGCCGTTTTTGCGGGCGTAATTAATTGCCTGCAAAAACTGCTGTTCCAAATAGGCCGCAGCAGGCTGTCCATCTAGAAAAACATTATTAATAGCTGTTTTTATACCATATTTTTTGGCGTACTGATACCCTTTTGTTGCCCGGCTGGTATTGCTGTCTAAAAAATATTTGGCATTTTTAAACTTACTAAAAAGCTCCATAAACGTCCCTACAGCGACGGCATCGGCGGAAAATTGCGAGCCCATGTGATTATTAATACCGTCACTTTCCGGGACGCTTGCAAAGGCCTTGTTGAGCATTTCGGCCATCTCCTGGCGGCTCATTTTTCTGGTGAGATGAACAGGGTAGTGTTTTAGATCGTTTTCTCCCAGATATTCCCAGGGAAAATGGACCAACAATTCCTGTCCGTGTTTTTTTATAGCTAGCGCACAGCTTTTACTAGATCTTAAGCCGGGGATAACGGCAAAATTCAGCGGCGCATTTATTTTTAAGAGTTCCTGGCAGTGTTTTAGGGAGTATCCGGCGTCATCAATGACAATAGCCATATAGGGATTAGCAGTTAAAAAAGAAAAGAAAACCAATAAGAGAAATTTTTTCACCGGCTTATTTTTTTAAGAGCAGCCTCATCTCTTTTAAAGCAGCCTGCAGCTGGTTATCTTTTTCCTGCGTGTATTCATAATCTTCTTTCATGGCCTCTTCTATTGTCGCTGTAGGTATCTCTACAACAATATTGGGCGTAATACCTATCTTGTGGATATTATTATTATTAGGCGTTAAATATTTGGCAATAGTTAAAAGAACAGCCGAACCGTCGGTAAAAGGCTTAATATTTTGGACCGAAGCTTTGCCGAAAGTCTGGGTGCCAATTAATTTGCCGCGCTGATTATTCTCAATAGCGCCAGCTAAAATTTCTGAGGCGGAAGCAGAACCGCCGTTAATTAAAACCAGCAGTGGTTTGTCATACCAGGTATAGTCGATGTCGGTTACTTCAAAAGTTTCTTTATTTTGATCGCGATCAACGGTGTGGACAATAATTCCATCTTTAATAAAGATAGACCCAATTTCAATGGCACTTTCCAAAAGCCCGCCGCCGTTATTGCGCAGATCGAGGATCAACCCCTGCATTCCCTGTTTTTCTAATTCTTGTAAAGCATTAATGACCTCTTCGGTAGTGTCCTGGCTTTCGAAGGTGATCAGGTGGATATAGCCGATCTTTTTCTCTTTGTCGATCAATTCTTGTTTGTAAATTGCCTTGAGCTTAATGTTGTCGCGGATCAGCGTAAAATCTTTTTTTGTGTTCTTTTCACCGCGCAAAATAGTCAATGTAACTTTTGTTCCTTTGGGGCCGCGAATTAAAGAGACTGCTTCTTCTAGTGACATATCCTCGGTCGATTTGCCGTTGATCTCCATTATTTTATCCAGCGCCTTAAGGCCAGCTTTATCGGCCGGGGTATCTTGAATAGGGGCAATGACCGTAAGAATATGGTCTTTCATGCCGATCTGAATGCCGACACCGGCAAAGTTACCGGAAAGTCTTATTTTCATTTCATCAAAAGACTTTGGTTCAATAAAGCGGGTGT
The DNA here is from genome assembly GCA_964448755.1 of uncultured bacterium. Classification (GTDB taxonomy): domain Bacteria; phylum Margulisbacteria; class Termititenacia; order Termititenacales; family CAYUXF01; genus CAYUXF01. The sequence continues at coordinate 285 of CAYUXF010000072.1, read as the reverse complement.
AGGGGTCATCTAATGAGCGGAGCAGCCCCTTGACCGAGCCGTAAATTAAAGAGGTGTCGTCTAAGTTTTTTTCAACATACTGGGTTTTAACAATGCCAAGCACTTGATAAAGCAGACCCCAGCTGGCCTCGCCGTAACTATAAGCGGCGATCAAGCGGGAGGTCCCGGCGCCAATAATAAAAGTAAAGACGGCGAGCAAGAGAGCGGTTCTTAGTTTAATTGTTTTTTTAGGTGTATTCATTAGGCGCTAATTTTAACATAAATTGCCGTTCTGAACAGAGTTCA